>JAAXHO010000065.1 GCA_012270795.1 Candidatus Poribacteria bacterium | reverse complement strand
CTGTAAGACCGAGAATTCCACTAATGCAAATATATCCACTAATACAAAAATAACAGAATCCTTTTATCAGAATTTCTAAATCTACCATAGATCTATTCCTTTCAATAATTTTAGTAATTTAGCGCAACTTGAAAATATTATAACATTTTTTTGCTATACAGAACAGACAAATATTTTGTCTGTGAAAGTTATACCATTTCTAAAATATAATTTCTCATTAGCTGCGGAGATCTGGTAGGAGCGACCTCCCGGTCGCGACCGGGAGGTCGCTCCTACCGAAGAGAAGCACCCCAACCAGCAATAAAAGTGGAATTCCTTAATGGGACAATATTAATTTGAATTGGTATTAATAGTTCATTGATACGCATGGTCAAAAGATAAAACGGTTTATTTTTCTGTGTTTCTTGTAAACGCTTTCGCTACGAGTACAAGGTCTTGTATATTTACGACTTCGTCTCCGTTGATGTCCGCCTCATTTGGGCATGCATGTCCAAACTGAGAAGCAACGAGGACTAAATCAAGGATATTGACGACACCATCCTTATTGATGTCTTCCCGCAATGTCGGAGAATCGAAATCTACCCGCGCACCGTTCGTTTTAATAGCGGGAATATGTGTTGTTATTGAGTTTTGATTAAGTGGATTATCTTCAAGATTCACGTATGTAAGATTTGTGAGACCAACCAACGGAGATGCGTCTGTAATGTCGTTTCCATCAAGGTCCAATTCTTCAAGTTTTGTAAGTTTCGCGAGCGGTGTAATATCCGATACTTCGTTGTCATCAAGGTCCAATTTTATCAGTTCAGTTAAACACACTAACGGAGTCAGATCAGAAACTTCATTGTCATCAAGACCAAGTTCTTCAAGTTTCGTCAATCCTGCGAGTGGCGTCAAATCCGAGATTGGATTGTTTTCAAGGTTTAATTCTTTCAACTCAATTAGCTTTGCTATAGGTTTTAAATCTGAAATATCATTGCGGTCAAGTACTAATACTTTCAACTTTGTCAAATCTACCAATAACGAAATATCAGATACATTATTGAGTCTTAAATTTAGTTCTGTCAAGTTTTTTGCGAATTGAATTCCAGCAAGGTCAGAAATGTTTCCGGGTTTTGCCTTAAGCACAGTAATGGTTAACATTTCTGTTTCGGTAATCGGAGTATCAGTAGGTTTTTCAAGTGCTTCTTCAATCAGTTTGCGAAGGTTTGCATCAGGAATGTCTACTGTTTCAGCACCAACATTAAGGTTAAACCCTATTATCCAGATGACAGTAAAAAGTATGAATTTTTCCATATCAGATTCTTTCCTTAGGTTAAGTAGGAACACATACATTCCGTACTACTTTTAGTGTACAGATAGCGATGTGTTCCTTTTGCTTCTATAGCCGTTCTCGGAACTTATCTATCATTCCGTCTGGTGGATCAAACGGCAATTCAACAACGGTGTTCGTTAGTCCACTATGATAGATGCCGAGAAGCAAGTTGAATTCTGCAAGGGATTGTGGTAGATGTGTTGGATGTACTTTGCTTTCATCGTCAAGCCAATCAAACATAGCCTCCGTTAAGTTCGTTTGAGCGACTGCATTTCGATCTCCGTAACTAAATTTTCCACCTTCATACCCCCCTTCGGGCGTGTAACGTTCCCAACTATCAAACCGCCAGTGTACAAATCCTTTTTCACCAAAGACGCAGACGCGCTTGTGCTGGTTATTGCCTGTATTGGGATTAACACGTGGTGCCATCTCCGGTCCGAATGCAACTGAAGCTTGCACGCCGTTTTCATAAGTGACGATACCTGTTGCATTGGCGGGTGAGGGTTGTGCACCATCTAAGTTACCTACCCCTGCGATTTGTCCCAATACTTTTACCGGCTGCGAATTGTCAATATAGGATGAAACTAATTGAAGCACGTGGGGTGCCTGATCAACAGGCGGGTTGCGTGCACTTGCTTCAATAAACTTGATCTTTCCGATTTTACCTTCTGAAACGTCATTTTTCAGTTCAAGGTTTTTGGGATGGAAGTTTAGTTGTGTGTTGATTGCAATTTTTGTTTTGGTGCGTTTGGAGAGTTCGTGGATTTGTCGCCAGTCTTCGCTCTCAACTGCAATCGGTTTCTCAATAATTACTGCTGGTACACTGTTTTCAGAAGCCTGATTTAGCAGCGGATAACGAATGCGTTCATTGGTTCCGCGCATGACAGGTGCTGTTACGATATGTAGCAGATCCGGTTTTTCTTTATTGAGCATTTCATCCAGATCGGTGTAACGCGCATCTATTCCGAATTCGTCGCCAAATCCATTGAGAAGGTCTTCCTTCATATCACAGATAGCAGCGAGTTTTCCGCCCTTTACATTATGATACGCGCGAGCATGGGCCCGGGCTCTTCCGCGACATCCTAAAATGGCACATTTATACATAGAATTCTCCTTAGTTTATATTTGAGGTAATATGCACATTGAAGCACTTCAGTCGGTTTTCTGATATTATATGCACAACTCAGAATAAAATCAAATTAAATGCCTATACCTCGGTGAAAATTCAGATTGACACTCAATAATAAACATGCTATAATGTGTGATACAAAATAGATGGATGAATACTTTGATTTGCTAAGTTATTATCTTTATTAGTCCATTAACAATAGACACAAACAATATACAAATAAACAATGTCAACAGAGGTATCCAAATGATAAGTCTAACCAATGTCTACGCAGTTTTGCTGATTATGGTTCTCATTTTGAGTTCTTGTGCAACATCAGCTAACCAACAAAACCCCCCAAACGATATTGAAGTTTTAAGTTCTTTTGAAAACACCATTGCTCAAGTTGTAGAAAAAAGTATGCCTGCTGTTGTCAGTCTCTCTCTAACGAAAGAAGAGAAAAAGGACAACAAGATTGTCAAAACATCAGGTGGTGGTTCTGGCTTTATATTCCATAAGGATGGATATACTATGACTAATCAACATGTCGTAGATGGAGCAATAAACATTAGAGTTAGGATGTTTGATGACACGACACATAACGCTCAATTGATCGGTGCTGATCCGAATTCGGATATTGCAGTATTGAAAATTAAGGCTGGGAAAGACCTTCCTTTTCTCAAATTTGCGGATTCGTCAAAGATACGAGTCGGACAATTTGCAATCGCCATCGGTGATCCCATCGGATATAGATATACCGTAACCGCTGGGATTGTAGGCGGAATAAACCGCTGCTTCCACCCAAAATCAAAACTCTTTCAATATTGTCATAATTACATCCAAACAGATGCTTGGATAAATCCTGGTAGTAGTGGTGGTCCCTTGCTAAACATCAAAGGTGAAGTCATAGGTATTAATAGTCTTAATCCAGGGGAAGGCTCAACATTGGCAATTAATATTGGTCTTGCAGAAAAAATTAGCAAAAAACTTATTGCACACGGAAGAATCATACGTGGATATATTGATGCTGATTTGCGACCAGACTCAAATGGTGTCAAAATTACAAGGGTAAAACCAAACACACATGTATCAAGGTGTGGTTTGAAACGGAATGATATCATCGTTGAATTTGATGGTAAACAGATAACAAGCCTTAATGATTTTAGATATAGTTATATGGATTGCCAGATTGGAAAACAATGTCCTATCAAAGTACTACGAGGTGAACAGGAAGTTACTCTGAATTTACTTATTGATGAGATGCCCCTTGAAATGGTTGGTAGGTCTGCAAAAACTGATTCTGTTTGTTGGAAAGAACTGGGTTTGGCTGTGCGGAAGTTAGAGAATGGTATTTACCAAAGATATGCCTATCTCGCTGAAGAAGATCGTGGTATTCTTGTTGAACAAGTGAAGAAAGATTCCCTCGCAGCTAAGGCGGACATACCCCGTGGCGCACTCATCGTTGCAATCAATGGAAAAGAAATCGTAGATGAAAATACTATTGATACTGTCCTTCAAGATAAACAGACCACAACTGAGTTTGTTATAGATATTAAAAGTGTTCGTGGTGTAGAAAAAGTAACAATAAAGTTAGGAAAGAATTAGCAGAATTTATGTTTTGCAGTTGACACTTGTAAAAAGATGCATCCTAAAAGAAAGTCACAAAGAACATGAATCGGGCTCTGTTTGTATTACGGATAGTGCGGAAGACACAGCATCTGTGCATTCCGCACTATTCAGTGATATCTGAAAAGGACGTACACAATAAATAAAACTTTCTGTAAGGGGAATGTTTAATGAAAAATAAGATATACTGTTTTTTCGCACTTTTTTTCGTATTCGCAATTGCATCGTGTGCCTATCAGATTGATACACCAAGTAATTTGAAGATGTTAAGTGCAGTTGAAAATGCTTTTGTTGATATAGCACAAAATAGTAAACCGGCAATTGTTGGTGTTTTGGCAGAAAATACAGACAGAAGATTAAACCGATTTGGTTCTGGGTTCTTTTATAGAGCAGATGGTTACATATTGACAAATGACCATATTGTAAATAACGGAGAACGTTTCTCGGTCAGGTTGTTAGATGGAAGTATACTTGGTGCGAAATTGGTTGGTTCAGATATCATCACCGATGTTGCAGTGCTAAAGGTTGAGCGAGAAGAGGAATTTCCGTATCTTCCGTTAGCCGATTCAAGCAAGGTACGTGTGGGACAATTTGCTATCGCCATTGGTAATCCGTTTCAGCTTGAATATTCTGTGACGACAGGTGTTGTCAGCGGGACAGGACGTTCAGTTCTTGGAGGGTTACGTATGATTCGCTATCAGGATTTCATACAAACGGATGCCTGGATCAATACAGGTAGCAGTGGTGGACCTCTGCTAAATATATATGGAGAAGTGATTGGCATCAATGCCCTCATTCGTAAGGAGGAAAATACACCCGCGCCAGTCAGAGCTGGAGCCGGTTTTGCAATTCCAAGCAATCTTGTTGAAAAGATTGGCAGTGAGTTGATTGCAAAAGGGAAAATAATACGTGGTTACTTAGGTATTAACATGAGAGAGGTAGATCAAGGGATTCGCGTTGAACGTGTTGGACCAGGAACACCTGCTGACAGGGGCGGATTAAGAGTGCGCGATATTATCACTGAATACAACGGGATAAAGGTGAATAATATGATGGATTTCCAGCTGCTCATTGCAGAAACACAGGTCGGCAAAAAATCTGTCATCAAAGTATTACGCCGCGGGCAGGAAAGGACCCTCAATGTTACTATTACTGAGATGCCACCCGAAATGGTCGGATTGCCTTTTGAAGAAGATACAGTTTCATGGAAAATACTCGGATTAGCTGTGCGAAAACTGGAGAAACGCGATGCTGATAGATATACTTACTTAACAGAGGAAGATCAAGGAGTTATCGTTGAACGGGTGAAACAGGACGCACCTGCATTCAACGCAAAAATACCCCGAGGGGCACTTATACTTGCTATCAATGGGGAAAAAATTACAGATGTAAACAGGCTTGAAGCGGTACTTCAGTCTGAACAGGATGCCGAGGAACTTACCTTTGAAATAAAAAGTAGTCATGGAATAGAGAAATTGAAAGTGTTGTTAAAAGAATAGTTGTTGAAACCTATGACACAAACACCGAAAACATTGACGCTCAAAGATATTTTTAGTCCGGGCGGAATCATCTCACAGCAGCTGCCTGGATATGAATATCGTGAAGAACAACTCCACATGACAAATGCCGTTGCACGTGCATTTGCTGCATCGGAACATCTGATCGTTGAAGCTGGCACAGGTGTCGGAAAAACATTTGCCTATCTAATACCAGCAATCTCACTTGCAGTAAAAACAGCTCAGCCAGTTGTCATCTCAACAAATACTATTAGTCTACAAGAACAACTTGTTACAAAGGACATACCCTTTCTTCAAAAAGTCCTTCCGCGTGATTTCAAAGCGGTCCTGGCAAAGGGACGACGTAACTACCTATCACGAAGACGGCTGAACAGTTTACTCACCTTTGAACACGGTTTATTTGATACGATGGATGAGGTGGAACAGGTCAAAACAATAGTAGAATGGGTTGAGAACACCGAAGACGGAAGCCTCACAGATTTACCGATACAACCACGTCCACATATTTGGAATAAGGTTGCATCTGACCGGGATAACTGTCTTGGTCGTAAGTGTCCGACTTATGATGTCTGTTTCTACTTCAATGCACGTAGCGAAATGCACGAGGCGGACCTGCTCATTGTCAATCACCACCTGCTTTTCAGTGACCTCACTCTTCGTCATCACGATCCTGCCGCTGGCATTCTCCCAGACTATGACTATTTGGTTATAGATGAAGCACATCATCTTGAAGCAATAGCCACACGTCATAGCAGCCTAGAAATCAGTAACAGTCAAATCAAGTGGTTATTCGATTCACTCCACAGCCCAAGAAATGAAGATAGTGGTACTGCCGCACGATTCAATTCAACACAACTCATTGACGCGGTTGGCGAAGCACGTGAACAAGCAAACATATTTTTTGGTGCTGTTGAAGTTTACTTTGCAGGTTTGGATTCTTATGCGACTACCCAACGGATTGATAAACACAATACTCTAAAGATGTTTCCACACGGGAATATTTTAGATCAACCTTTGTCACAGATTGAAAAAACTCTCAAGGATCTCCTGGAAAATGTTGCTGCAACGGAGGACGATGAACAGGAACTTGTGTCTTATGTCAACCAATGCAGACGACTTAGAGAAGAACTGGACATGATGATTCAACAGCATGATCCAGATTTTATCTACTGGGTAGAGTCCTCTTCGTGGGGACGGTCACCGCGCATTCTCCTAAACGCCACACCCGTAAATGTTAGTCAAAGGTTAAATGAATCTCTTTTTGATGTGAAAGAGGCCGTTGTGATGACAAGTGCAACGTTGTCAACTAACAACAACTTTGCATACTTTAAAAAGCGGATTGGTATTGATACATGTCGTGAACTACTTGTCCATTCCCCGTTTAACTTTAAGGAACAGGTAAAAATCCATATTCCACGTACTATGCCTGACCCGAATAGCGTTGAGTTTATCCCCGCTGCTGTTGAAGAAATCAAACATTATCTCAAATTGACGCATGGTAAAGCTTTTGTCCTGTTTACAAGCTACAAGATGATGGACGAAGTCTTTGAGGAGGTAGAACCGTTTCTCTCTGAAATTGGGATTGATGTTTTCAAACAAGGTGGTGAACTTTCGCGAACAGATATGCTGCAAGCATTCCGAGAGGATACTGATTCTGTCTTGTTTGGCACTTCAAGTTTCTGGGAGGGTGTTGATGTGCGGGGTGAAGCACTCAGCAATGTTGTTATTACAAGACTCCCATTTGAGGTGCCGACGCATCCAGTCATGGCTGCAAGGGTCAAGCAGATTAAAGAACAAGGTGGAAATGAATTCTATGAATTCAGTTTACCAGAAGCGATACTACGTCTCAAACAGGGGTTTGGCAGGTTGATCCGTACACAAACCGACCAAGGTATTGTCGTAATTTTGGATCCGCGGATTCGGACACGCAGTTACGGCAGGCAGTTTATAGATTCTCTACCGCCTTGCGAAATTGTCGCATAAATAGAGTATACCGTATGCCTAAGATATAATAACAATTGTCCTGAGGCCCTTTCAGTTTCAATCCTGTAATCTTGTAATAAGGAAATAGTCCTGAACAATCTCTAATAACAGTTGCAATCCCCTTCCTTAAGATTAAAAGTAAGTTGACGATCTTGGGTTACTGTTGTGATGACTCCTCCATTGGTTCTGATTTTTTCAAAGTCTATATGTCTCATGTCTTCAGGTATCACAAAGAACTCTTTCAATGCCTCCCAATCTTTGTCAACAATTGTAACAATTTCACCAAGATAAAAACTTACCCAGATATCCTCAATTTTAGAGTTCGGAGATTCATGCACTAATTTCCGTTGTGTGATTTGGACATATTCAGGGTCGATATCTATACCGATAACGTTTCTTCCTAATCTTGCAGCTGCAACAGCTGTTGTACCAGTTCCCATAAACGGGTCCAGGATAACGTCTCCTTCGTCTGTGCTCATCAAAAGAATACGTTCTAAAAGATGCACTGGCAGTTGGCATGGGTGTGGGTCTCTATGTTTATTATGGCGGATGCGGTGAATATCCGACCATATATCAGAGACGAGAGGTCCGAAAGGATGTAAAATCTTCTTTTTTCCACCGTAGTCTTTTAACAAGTACCCACATTTTCGACATCGTTTATGTGGGGACCGAATTTCATAAAACTTGTTTTTCTGTTGGTTTTTTGCATAAAACAAAATACCGTAGTGTGACGGCTGCAAAGTTTTACCCATTGGGGCAGTCGGCGCATCCCATGCAATCCATTGGCGAAAATCTGCAACTTCGTTTAGAAAACCTGTATAATAAGTAAGCCACTTCGGGATATTGTGCAAGAAGATGGACCCGCTCGGTTTTGTTATTCTCACCATTTCAAGGATCCATTGTTTGCCCCAACTGAGATAATCATTAATGTCCTTCTCGTCCTTGTAGGTTCCGTACTTCTTCTTAAGATTGAAAGGTGGATCAGCAAACGTAACATCAATACTGTCCGATGGAATCTGTTGCATAATCTCTATACAATCGCCATGAATAATTTTGTTAATTAAACTTTCCATAGTGCACCTTGAACAAACCATGAGGGTTATTAATGTTCTGTTATTTTAAAACGGCAATTAACGATTGTTGGAAACGTTTAAGTTCCGATTTTTCCAAAGTGAAAACATCTTCAAACGCTTCAGTCATCCTACGTAAATCTTTTTTCCGAACATACCAACCTATACCATCAACAAAACCCCAAAAGTGCGCGTGAGGATAATAGTCAGCAAGAAGGTTTCTAATGGCAATCTCTGTTTTTGCTTTATCACCTTGTCCTGAAGAAGTTGTTTTAGAATATGAAGACTCAATAATAATTTGTGGTTCCTTGCTGTTGGGAATGATAAAGTCCATTGTGCGCTTTTCGTTTGGAGCGTGTTCTTTTAACTTTTCTAAGTCAACACTTTGTTCAAAACTAATTTCCATTTTTTCTAATAGGTTTCCAATAACGACTTCCGCGTTATTTTGCGCCTTTCCTGAGTAAGAGCCTTTTTCTTTATACCGAATCAACGTATCAATCATCCCCTCAACTTCAAAACTAAGTTTGGAAACGCCCAATTTTTTTAACTCAAATAGCGGTAAGGTTTTAGCAAGCACAGGAATTGTAGAACCTTCAAAAAATAGATTTATGATCCCTTTCCTAAAATCGGCACAGGTTCGTATTTTGTTTTGAATTTTTGCATCTTGCCATTCTGTTATCCCTGTTTCATCTATCCACAGGTTTCTAAAAGAAATTTGTGAGAGTTCATCATCGTCTACAACCCTAATAAATGTAATCAATCGCTTGAAATGCTCATTAGAAAGTTCTGTCAAAGCCAATAGAACTTTTAAACCGTTTTCTTTTTCAGAAATTAGAGTGTTAAGCAACTCTTTGGTGAGTCCTTCGTTTTGTACCTGGTTCCTCAGAACAAGTAATGTATCTTTTAAAGCGGTGATGTGTGCTTCATAATTTTCCTCAAACGCGTTATCATTATACCAAAAAGTATTATGCTTTATGACGGTATTCACCTTCTCATCAATAGTCTTTTCCATTTTATTGCCCATAGTTAAGAACTAAGAATCGGTTTTTCCATTTCAACTTTATTGCTGACATTATCAATGTCTATACCGACAAGTTTACCGTCAGCATCATAATCAAGTAGGACACCTTCCGAAATTTCGTGGCTCTCTACGCTGGGTTGCTCGGATAAACTGATATAAAGCGAGTCGGTTTCTGGGTAGTAGTTGAGTTTCATGGTTTACATCTCTAATCATCACTCAATCAGCTTCAGACCACCCATATACGGCTGCAGTACAGTAGGCACACGCACAGTTCCATCTGAATTCTGATATATCTCAAGCAGGGCTATGACAACGCGTGGCAGTGCTGTGCCAGACGCATTGAGCGTATGGATAAACTCCGGTTTAGCACCGGCTTCTGGGCGGTATCGGATGTTTGCGCGGCGCGCTTGGAAAGACTCAAAGTTACTACATGAGGAGACTTCTAAAAACTTTTCTCCTGCAGGTGCCCAAACCTCAATATCATAGCACTTCGCGGCGGCAAAGGAGAGTTCCACCGTGCAATGCTGCACAACACGGTATGGTAATTCGAGTGCTTGCAGAACACGCTCAGCATTTTCTAACAACGTTTCATGTTCTGCATAAGATGTCTCTGGTGTCGTAAATTTCACCATTTCAACCTTGTCAAATTGATGAATCCGTTGTAATCCGCGTGTGTCCTTTCCATACGCACCAGCTTCACGGCGGAAACAGGGGGTGTATGCGGTATAGTAGATTGGCAGATCATCAGCAGAAAGTATTTCACCTGCAAATAGATTCGTCACAGGAACTTCAGCAGTCGGAATAAGAAACAGATCGGTATCAGGATTCTGTTCGTCTCTGTCACACCGATACATATCCGCTTCAAGTTTAGGGATTTGACCTGTGCCTATCATTGAAGGACGGTTCACAAGGAAAGGTGGTGATATTTCCGTATATCCGTGTTGTGTTGTGTGCAAGTCAAGCATGAACTGGATCAAAGCACGTTCTAATCTCGCGCCTAAACCTTTGAAAACCACAAAATTACTTCCTGCTACCTTTGCTCCCCTTTGGAAATCAACAATATCCAAAGCTTCCGCGATTTCCCAATGCGGTTTCAGTTCATAGTCAAAATTGGGTTTATCACCCCATGTCTTGATTTCAATGTTATCTGCTTCCCCTGTACCAAACGGGGTGCTTTCCTCTGGGATATTCGGTATAGTTAGCAGAATAACATCTATCTCTGATTTGAGTTGGGTAGCCTCAGCGTTACGTTCCTTGATTTCTTGTGAGAGTGTTCGCATCTCCGCAATCGTCTCTGTTGCGTCCTGTTTCTCTTTCTTTAGTTGGGCGATCTGTTGGGAAACCTGATTTTGATGTGCTTGGAGCGTCTGGGTATGTGTAAGGTTCTCGCGCCAACGGGTATCCAATTCTATCAGTGTATCTAAGTCTGCTTCAGTCTGTCGATCTGCTAACATCTTCAGAACAGCATGGGTATTTTCACGAATATATTTGAGGTCAAGCACTGCGAATTTGCTCCTCTGTCAAAAGAATTGTTATTGAGTCACTTCAGAAATAGGTTTGGTAACGAAAAAACCACAGTGTTGTGTTGTACAACCTGTGGCTAATTCATATTGTAATATAAACGGGCCCGACGGGACTTGAACCCGCGACCTCCTGCGTGACAGGCAGGCGCGCTAAACCAAACTGCGCCACGAGCCCCTAAGAAACCTCAAACGAGTAGGCGGGACAGGACTTGAACCTGTGACCTACAGCTTGTAAGGCTGTCGCTCTAGCCACCTGAGCTACCCGCCCAATATGAGATTGTTACTGCATCTCATCTCAAGGACGATATTAAGTATAACACATCATTTTAGGTTTGTCAAGAAAATTTGATTATTATGAAATGATATTTTGCTAAAACAACTTTGAGGTGCTCAAAACCTTGAAAGACCTTGCAATGTTTCAACAGAATTTCCTGTGTTGTATGCTGTAAGAACAATAAAATCTTCAATTTCTTCATCCCCTTCCCAAACATCTATCACCGCCATTTTGACGGGACCAACATTATTTGCAAGCCAAATTGAGTAATATTCATAATAATAATCATCATAATAATAATCATCAATGCGCACATCAATACGAAAGCAATTTTGAAAGATACCTGCGGGGGTACTGACAGTTTCTTGTGCTACGACTTCTACCTGACTATTCTGTCCTTGCCATTTCGTCCCAACTTTTATCGGTGGAGCATAAACCAAATCACCTTCTAAGTCCTTTAGTGTTTTATGGAACAGCAAAAGGTCATTAGCAGCCCGCGACAGATATCCTATATCAACATTTTCGTCTTCATCTGTTGCTGCACCAATAAATACAGTCTTGCCATCAGACAACTTTCTTGTCCTGTGATAGAAATGGTTTCCGAACCGATAGGATTTTCAGGATTAATAAAAGTCCAATAGTTTCCGACTTCTATTGGGACATAATTTGGGGTTATAACTTTCGGATCTTCATCCTCGCCACAACCTGATATAAAACTGATTAGTGAAACAAATATAGTAATAATAATGATTGAGTTATTGTTCATGTTTGTGCCTCCTAAAGATTAAAATAAAGCATTATGTAAAAATTATATTATAGTGAAACCTATAATTACCTATACACTTTTATGATTTCATCAATAGACATATCAGGATTGTATTCGCGTTTATGTTTAATGTTAGCAAAACCTCTTTCTCAATAGGATTAAGTTCAGGTGAATAAGGTGGTAAAAAAAGTAAACTTGCATCACACGCAGCGACTAGTTCTTTTGAATATCTCATAATTAAATTATTATAGCAAAATTCAATAAAATGTAAACATATTTTTAGATTTTATTATAAATAATTTCATCAAAATTTTCGGCATTGGTATCCCCTTTTTGTTATAAATTGTAAGTGTCACCTCAACGTCCTTCACAAGACGTGCGCTTTGGCGGATGCCACGACTATTTGCTGGAGTATCGTTAAATAAAGCCCATCTGTTCCTACCTACTTTTCACTTCTCCCCATGTAGTTGATAATTTTTCGTTTGCAGGAATGTGGCTTGGTTTATTTAATAAAGTTTGATTGCTCCGATAAACTGTTGAAATCGCAGCCGGTGCTCCGGGTATATCCACCCCTGTGAAATGAGAGATTACTCGCGGCAATACTAACCCTATAGAATATTCTACATGGCGATCATATCCCCACTCAAGCGGCTGACCAGTAACAATCATCCAACCGCCCCCCAGATTGAACTCAACCAACGTTGCTCGTTCAGTCGTGTCTCGACAGTAGATGATCGTTCCGTCGGGCAGGTTGGTGAAGTTCTCATGACTGGCATAGTTACCTTTGAGGGTTTCTGGCAAACCGTCTACCAAAGGAAGTCCCAACTGTGAAACGAGGTTGGTGGGATCAAATTCAGGGGTTATCGTGATATTTCCCGGCAATACAATCGCTGCGTCTGAAATTGACCCCTCTGCCCATCCGTGATCACAGGCACCAAAAAACATTGACCCGCCTGTATAAACAAAGTTTCTAAACCGGATTTGACTCGCAGCATAGTTGTTATAGTAGTTCTGGTTCTGATCATTAGAAATAATAACGAGGTCCTCACCCGGAATCAGAGGGACCGTTCCCATTTGGTCAGAACCAATTATTTCATAGGTATGGGCACCTTGACCTTCGGTAAAACCGAGATCCTCAAGTGCGACGACCATTGCGTTACTATCCCACGGAAGGTTATCTCGAAATAGCTTGATGTGTGTTGCGGAGCCGACACCTCCACCTACAATCAAGATGCGTGTAATTGATCCGACTAAACCTTGTGTATCTCTAACCTCAAGGTTTACGGTGTAAGAACCGCTTTCTTCATAGACATGTGTTGCAGCGGGGTTCTGTCGCCAACCCGTGTCCCATGTACCGTCCGTTTCCCAATCCCATCGAAATTCAAGTGCAGCAATATCATCTTTGTTATCGACGGTCGAAGCGGCATCGAAACTGAAGACTGTTCCCACGGTCCCCGCAGGGGGATCAAAGGTAAAATCTGCCTGAGGTGATATATTTTCTTCTGTATCAATAATCTCTCCATTCTGCTGTGTCACATAATAACTGACTGTTCTAGGGGCGAGAATAAAATCCCATATAAAGGGTCCTTGCTCATTTACAAACGAAAGTAATTTAAGAACAACTGCTACATTCTTTAACAAGCTTGCAGCACTGTTGATAAATTTATGTGCACCTTCACTTGCTGTTTCTTGCCAGATCCAGTAAACAATTCCTTCAGAATTGTTTACAAGCAAATTACAAAATGCCGAAATAAATCCTTCCGCATCACCCTTTTTCAAACTTGTAGATAGATTATAAGCATCTTCCCAAGTGATGTGTAGGTGTGCTGGCAAATCTGTTATAGGAGGAATTGGCAATTTTCCAATGACAATATCTAGAATGTATAGGAATGTTTGGCCGGTGTTATAAATCGTCGCTAACCCATCTGGGGTTCTCGGATCGAAGAACGATCTAAAATCTGAAAAATCAAATCCCCTGGTGAGATATAAATGATAATATCCATCGCCTAATGAATAAATTGTTTCCTCTGATTCGGCCCAGATAACAGGTGGCCATCCCCATTGGTATTCCCATAGCTGCTCTTTACGGTTAATAGTAACAATGTCCTGTAACTGGGTTCCAGCATTAGGATAGACACCAGCTGTATAGAAAACGTGACGGGGATTTATAAATACTATATTGTCTCCGTCCGCATCTTCTATATACGGCGGATCGCCTCGCAAAGAGAATGCCCGGGGGCAGGTGCTGCCTGAACACTGAGCGATTCCATTGCTTCTTTCATGAGCTGAACCATCACTTGGAATACGATAGGGTTGCTATCATAATCAAGGGCAGTTGTCGCCTCAGTTTGATAGGCATCTTGTAATAAGGATACCAATTCCTCAAAACGAGGATTCTGACGGACAGCTTGTAGATATTCCTGTCGTTGCTCAGCATTAGTGAAAATCAGATAGGGATTTATAAGTGTCAAGGCTAAAGCAATAGACACCTCGTTAGCTTCTACTTCTTGTGTATCGGGATTATACACACCGATATATATCGGGTTGTTAGTGGAACGTGAATTAAAAAAGAGGAGCTGTGGTTTATCTGCTTCAGGGGCGAGGATCGAAAAGTTCCCTTCATTATCCAAACCTGATTCGCCCGCGAATGTTATCACTTTCAAATCTTTTGGTTCTAAATTGGAAGTTGATAGGTCAAGAACACCTGTTCGTCTTTCCTTCTGCATCGTTGGATTACGGGGGATGGGTTCAGCGTTGTCATCATCTTCACCGCAACCGGTAATTCCGAAAATAACGACACAAAGACTAACCAATATGAGTAGATAAAAATCTACGTAACGAAATTTCATTTATTCATC
>JAAXHO010000223.1 GCA_012270795.1 Candidatus Poribacteria bacterium | reverse complement strand
TACATGATTTTCTAATGTATTCTGTAAATCCATCCTTTTGCATTCTTATGGATGGAATATACAATAAAGAAAAGAATAAGGATGGTTTAAAGTATAGAGAAATCTGCAGATTAATAAACTAAGTAAAATAGAATATTACACAAATGTAATTAACTGGCACAAGTCGTTACTATAGGTAAGACCTACCACATTTCAAGTTGCATTATGTGCTGTTTATAGGGTATTCTATATGTATATTGATTGATCATAGATTGTTACAGTTGCGACATAATATTATGGATATATACCCTCTCTCAAACCTTGACACCACAGTGAATAGACGCGTAAAAGAACTTTTTATTGCGCAATCTGATAGACCTACAGTTTTAAACGATATTAGTCTTGCACGGTTATCATCATTTCATAGGGCATTATTGGTTGCGGATGGTACTGTCACACGTTTCATTGAGGCATATAAACTTTCACCTGTGCAGGTGGTACTTCTGTCTCAGGCGAGGCGTACACTCCAGAATGAACATATTTGGTTGGGCCTACCGACAGGTGGTAATATTATTGCTCGAGAAGTTGTACTCCAATCTCCTTCCACTGAGTTCCAAACACCAAAAATACACGCCTATGCAGTGTCACAAATTGTGTATGAGCGTTTACCAGAAATTGTTGTAGAAGGTGTAGATGCGGGAATAGACGGTTTGGGGGTGCTCCTACAGCACAGCAGATTGGAAACTCGACGTGACCTGCTCTGGTGGGGTATAGAAAGGGCAACAGGATTACCCAGCAGTATTGCATATTTTGAAGGTCAACCTTTCCTTTGTAGAACCTATAGAATCGTTGCAAATGGGAAGCCACTTATGTTAATTACAGAGAAATTCCCACTGGACGATTCATAAACCAAAACAGGACACGCTGAAAAAATATAACCTGATATTTTAGATTTTTTCTCTGACACTTAATACATCCGTTATTTGATATGCACAATAAAAACTATTTCAAAATTAACACTTTACGCCTACTTTTTGTCGTTTTTCTTTCCTTAACCTTTTTGGTTCCTCCGAGCTTTGCTCAGTCAGAAACCCAAGTTAACTTATCTGAAGGAGCAATTGCAAGATTGGGTAAAGGCAAAATAACCAAACTGCAATTTTTGGAAAATGGAAATCTTCTTGCGGTAGGATCGGATATAGGTGTGTGGATTTACGAAGTTGACACTGGAAATGTGAAACATCTACTTACCCCACATCCCGACGGTGTTGATAACTTTGCAATTTCTCCTGACCAAAACACACTTGCAAGCAGTGGATGTAAAAGTAGCAAAGTCATTTTGTGGGATCTACCTACAGGGACAAGAAAACTTACACTTAGTGGAGAGGTGAACATTAGTGCAAACGCATTGACTTTTTCTAAGGATGGTAAGACTCTTTTTGGGCTTTTTTCTAACATTGCATCAGAATATACACTAAAACAGTGGGATATTGCAACGACCAGAGTGTTGTCAAGAGAAAAAAGTAGCAGTTTGGGAGTTCCGTTGACATCCTCTGCAGTCAAACACATTTTCGCAGGTGTATCACGAGAGGGGAAGATTAATTTACTTTTCCCAGAAGTGCGTAACCCTGGTGTTCTTCTTGGAAGGAAAACGGGAAATTTTCTTTCAAAATTTTCAAGATCAGGAGATATAAAAGACCGTTTAGCACGACATTCCATGATGAGAATGACCTTCTCTGCGGATGGTAAAATCATAGCAACAGGAGATGATAAAGGGATTATACGACTATGGGATGCTAACGCACGAACTGCCCGCGCAACCCTCAAAGCAGAAACTGGCTGGATCACAGCACTTGCATTCAATAAAGATAATACTCTACTTGCTAGTGGTGACGCAGGAAAACATATTCACTTGTGGAACGCACAAACAGGAGACAAACACAGTACACTCAACGGTCATACACATACTATCACTGCACTTGCATTCGCACCTGATGGAAAAATACTTGCAAGTGGCAGTTTAGATGGCACAATACGGTTCTGGGATGTCAGTACGTCAAAGGAGTTATCTATTTTTGCTTCTGATCATGTTATGGGTGCAAAGCCTATTGCCTTTTCACCAGATAATACAAAATGCATAACCAGTGCGTTTAACGGAAAAGTCCAAACTTGGGATGTCAATACCGGAAATAAAATAAAAATTTTTGATGCTGCACCAATTGCATTCACAAATGCAATGACTATTTCACCAGACGCTTCACGTTTCACTGTATACGGTACACTTAACGCCAGAATTGCAACATCAGGAGACGGTAACAGTAGCGGAAGACATTCCAGGCAAGGTACTGATATTATCCGATTTTGGGATCTAAATACTGACACAGAACTCCCTCAACTAAAACAGAAGTTTGGTGGTGGAGCATTGCTATATTCACCTGATAGCAAACTTCTCGTAATTGCTAAAAGGTTGGGTGAGTCGGTTGTTTGGGACACAACAAATGCAACAGAACTCTTTAGTTTTAAAACCCAAGATATGGTCATTACGTTTTCCTCCGATAGTAAATTCCTTGCAACAGATGGAAGTTACCGTGAAACGTTTATATGGGATGTAGAAAATCGGAAGTTACATTCTAAGCTTACTACAGAGGATGTTGAAACGCTTGCATTTTCGCCAGATAACTCCATTATTGCTATTGGTTCTCGTAGAGAAATACATTTATGGAATCTTAACACAGGAAAACAACCCAGTACAGTTCTTACTGAACATGTGATTAAGTTGGATTATAATCAAGAAGTATCTGCATTAACATTCTCACCGGATGGGAAAACACTTATTGGCGGTGTTGAAGAGGATAAGTCTGAACAAGGACGTTTCGGATGGCAGTCTGAAACCATTTACGGTCTCAAACTATGGAATGTCCAAACTACAAAAATAAAAACTACCTATTCAGGACATTCTGGTAAAGTTGAAAAACTCCAGTTTTCTCACGATGGAAAAATACTTGCAAGTACTTCTAACGACGGCACAGTTTTATTATGGAATTGGGAAAAAATCGCTAAAAAATAGAAAAACAAAGAAAAATTCAAAAAATATTGATTTAATGCTTGACATAAAGGTAATTAATGTAGTACAATATATGCAAACTCAGAAATTGCCCATATTTGATATTATCTTGAAATTACATGTTCGGTAACGTCTTTTTAGCATAGTTGACAAAAACGATAAAGAAATAAGTTTTAGGCTAACTGTGTCTTACAGGAGGTTTTCTTAATGCAGGAAAAATTGATTCTTGAAAAAATTCAACAAGTGCGTCGACGTTTAAATGTTCAGAGTTATTTTCAAACACTTGTGATGTTTCTTTTGTATGGACTTTTGGTGTGTGTCCCCGTTGTTATTGTTGATAGTGTCATGACTTCATTTAATATTTCACCTTTAGTTTTCCTTGGTGTTGCTGGCGGAATTGCCATTATTGCTTTCGTCTACCGACTCATACGTCCGATCGATCTCCAACAAGCAGCACATGCAATTGATGTTGATGCTTCTCTTAAAGATCGTGTTATTAGTGGTTTAGAACAGATTGAACGAAAAACAAATGAATCCTTAACTGCACTGCAGCTTCAAGATACCGCAAATTGGTTACAGAACATTCCCATTAAAAAAGTTGCACGGTATGCTGTCCCACGCGAAACCAAATATTTTGCACTTGTAGCAATATTTCTCGCGGCTTTTTCATTTGTAGAGTTTTTCACTCCGCAAGATACTTCTGCAGAAATTGACTATTCTCCGCAAATCGCAGCGGAAGCAGATACCTTGTTGAAGACCATTGAAGAAGCGAAAAAAGAAGCTGATCAGACTGAAGACCAAGAACTGAAAAAAATCTTGGAAGAAATTGAAAAAAGAACCCAAGAATTGAAAAAACCTGAGATCGTTCCTAAGGAAGCTCTTAAGAGAATGACCGAATTAGCAGCTTTGCTAAAAACAAAAGTTAATCCACTTAAGATAGCACAACAAGAAGAACTTATGAAAGGTCTCGGACAAGAATTCATCGGTAATCCTATTCTCAATGATTTCGGACAACAGTTAAAACGTGGTGATTACGATAAGGCAGCTGAAAAACTTGATAAAGTTGCAAAAGACGTTCCCAAGTTTGAACAGGAAAAAAAGCAAAACCTTTCTGATGAACTCAAACGCGCTGGAAAAACCCTCAAAGATACCGACCTTGAAGGCCTCGGTGGACAACTTGCTGGCGCAGGGGAAGCAATGGAAGGAAACGATTCAAAAGGGACACAGCAAAAGTTAAGCCAAGCAAGTAAAAGTATTAGAGATTTTGATCTACTCAAAAACCGTAATCAGAAACTCACTGATCTACTTAGTCAATGTGAGGCATGTAAAGCAGGAATCGCAGCATGTTGTGCAGGTAAAGGGGTAAACCCCGCTACCGGCCTAACAAATATGTTGTCAAACCAACCCAGTGATAGAGCAGGCAATAAAACGTCTGAATCCCAACTGGGTAAACTCACATCACTTGATTCTACCCTCAATCTTGAACATATCACAGGGGTTCAAGGAGAAGGAAGTTCTACTGTTCAAACCGAAAAAACATCTGCTGAAGGACAAGAGTCTTCACTCAGTTATAAAGATGCTTATATGAAGTATCAGAAACTTTCTGAAGATGCTCTCACTGAAGAACAGATCCCACTCGGATATAAGTTCTACGTGAAACGCTACTTTGAATCAATTAAACCGACTGATAAGTAGAAACTGAGACCTTTGCAAAATCACCGCAGAGATACCCTATCTTTGCGGTGATTTAACGTGTAATCGCTATTACTTGGTAGGGAGAATTATGTCCGAACAAATTGAACAAAAACATGAAGAATTTCGTCAGACCTTCTTGAAGATACAAGAAGAGGTGTCTAAACGAATCGTCGGTCAAAAGGAAATTATTGAAGGTGTTCTAATTTGCCTAATGACTGGAGGACATGCCCTTTTAGAAGGTGTTCCAGGCTTAGGCAAAACACTACTCATTAGTACACTCAAAGAAGTCCTTGACCTTGAATTTCAAAGAATTCAGTTTACACCTGACCTAATGCCTGCTGACATTGTGGGTACGACTATTGTGGCGGAAGATGAAACCGGGCAAAAGTTCTTTGAATTCCAACCAGGACCTATCTTCGCAAATCTCGTCCTTGCTGATGAGATCAACCGCGCAACACCCAAAACACAATCAGCACTGTTAGAAGCGATGCAGGAGAAATCTGTTACCGTTGCTGGACAACACCGCACATTAGATTTGCCCTTTTTTGTTATGGCTACACAGAACCCGTTGGAAATGGAGGGCACATATCCCTTACCTGAAGCACAACTGGACCGATTCTTTTTCAAACTGAAAGTTGAATACCCAACCCTTGATGAACTTGATCTTGTCATGGAACGCACAACAAAACGTGAAATGCCTTCTGTTGAAAAGGTTAGTCACGGCAACCAAATTAACGAATTAGAACTGATTGTACGCGATATTCTCGTCGCAGAAGATATACGTAGATATGCATTGCGTTTGGTCTTAGGAACTCACCCCGAAGCTGATGATGCTCCCGAAATGACAAAACAGTATGTCCGATATGGATCAAGTCCACGCGGTGCTCAAGCATTGATATTAGCAAGTAAAGTACGTGCAATCCTTGATGGAAGATACAACGTTGCTCGTGAAGATATACAAACCGTTGCTTTACCAAGTCTTCGCCATAGACTCATCCTGAGCTTTGAAGGTGAAGCAGAAGGAATTGACCCCGACGGTATTATTGAGCATCTGTTAGAGGTCATTGAATAATTACTTCCTGTCAGATTCTTTGCTTGTTGCCTGTTGTCTCCCAAAATACACAAGGTTTTCCTATGAATAACGAAACGGAATCCGCCTTTGATAGCGACTTCTTAAAAAAACTTGAATACCTTTATATCGTCTCAAAGAAAATATTTTCTGGTCGGATCAAAGCTGAACGCCGTAGCACACGTCGTGGCGTGAGTGTTGAATTTGCAGATTATCGCAACTACACAGCAGGCGATGATTTCCGCTATATTGATTGGAACGCTTTTGCACGGTTAGACGGACTCTTATTGAAACTATATGAGGAACGTGAAGATTTGCACATTTATTTCCTCGTAGATGTAAGCCAATCTATGACCTACGGAGAGCTGCCCAAACTCATATATGCCAAACGCGTTGCAGCTGCCCTTGCATACATCGGTCTCTCAAATCTCGACCGAATCGGAATCACCGCGTTTAACACCACCGACACCACTCGGTTGCCAACAGAACGTGGAAAAGGTAAAATCTTTACTGTTCTCAATTTTCTGGATCAGATCAATAGCACAGGAGAAACAGACCTTGAACACGCATTCCGTAATTTTGTCCATTTTACCAAACGCAGAGGATTAGTCGTCGTTATATCCGATCTATTCGATCCAAAGGGTTTTACTGCCGGACTCAATATGCTGAAATTTCAGAAGCATGATCTTTTTGTCATACATATCATTGATGAAAAGGAGGCCGAACCTAATCTTCTTGGAGATTATCATCTTGTTGATGTTGAAACCAATCAACTCCGTCCTGTTACTATCAATGAAAATCACATAAAACGTTACCAAGATCTTTTCCAAAAATACTGTGATGACATTGACAGATACTGCACACAACGTGAGATTAGTCTTGTACGAACAATGACAAAAACACCTTTTGAAGAACTTATCCTAAGAATATTCCGTATGGGTGGTTTTGTCTCATAGCTGACTTCACATAATATTCACTTACCAGTGCAAATTATATATTGATGAATTTTCTTGCTCCTACATCGCTTTTCTTATTTGCTCTCGCAGCTCCTATCATCGCGCTGTACATCCTTAAACTACGCAGGCGACGCGAACCTGTCTCTACATTGATGTTTTGGGAACAGTTATTCAAAGAGAGACAAACCACATCCCTTTTTCAAAGACTCAAGCATCTTTTGTCGTTATTATTACAATTGCTGTTTCTCGCGCTTTTGGTTTTAGCTGTTGCCCGTCCACAGTTTGCATTCATGACAAAGTCCGCAAGACAACTCATACTCATCGTTGATAATTCCGCAAGTATGAATGCTGTTTTGGAACTTGATCCTGAGAATCCTTCTACAGAAACACGTTTAGACTCTGCAAAAGAACAAGCATTGCAGATAGTACGACAACTACGGTTCATGGATGAGATGACAGTTATCAGTTGTCATACGCTTCCTGTAATTCATGCACCTTTTACCAATCATCAAAAGACACTCAGAGAAGCAATTGAATCAATCAAACCTACTGATATAAAAACAGATATTAAACCCGCTGTAGATTTAGCCTATTCAGTGGCAGAAACAAAACCGAACCCTGAAATTATTGTTATGAGTGACTTTCACTCAGTCCCAGAACAAACCATCACACAATTCCAAGATACACTCACCGAAAATGAAACGACAGAAGAAGATCAACAAGATATAAAAAAGATAAAACTTCATCTTATCAGAATAGGTGAGAAAAGCGATAATGTCGGCATCACACAATTTCGCGTCCGAAAAAGCATCGTAAACGCATTCGATTACGAAACATTGCTAACCGTCGTAAACGCATCTGATGAAGAAAAACAGTGTAGTGTTGAGCTCTATTTCAACGATAATCTGTTTGATGTCCGACCTTACACACTGGCACCCGGAGAGAAAAAATCAGAAATCTTCAGTAATTTTGCATTTGAAGGTGGCGAACTAAAAGCAGTATTGGACATTCAAGACATACTCACCACTGACAATGTGGCTTATGCAACGCTACCGAAACGTGAACTTATCTCTGTGCTACTGGTGACAAACGAGAACCCATTTCTAGAAAAAGTACTTTCCGTTGATGAAAAGTTAGACCTTACTGTTACCACACCAGAGGAATATGAATCTTCAGAACAGACAGCTGAAGTTGTCATCTTCGATCGCTACAGTCCAAACACGCTTGAAGACGGCAATTACATGTTCATCTATCCTCCAAAAAACACTGAGACTCCTGAAGAAAATGCAGTTAAACCTGATTTGGTCTGGAATATAGGAAACTCACTTGATACGCCAATTATCACAGATTGGGAACGCACACACCCTGTCCTACGCCACGTTCATTTAGAAAATGTGCTAATCGGTGAGGCATATCATATTACGCCACCATCTACAGCTCAAGTCTTAGCACGTTCATTTGATTCACCGGTCATTTTTGTGGATGTTGCACCAAATAGAAAAATTGTCTTTGCAGCAATCAATATCTTGGAATCTGACCTACCCTTAAGAATTGCTTTCCCTGTCATAATGGCAAATACAATTCAGTGGTTCCAACAGAAACAGGGTATACAGGAATATCATTTACACACAGGGGAAGTGCTACGGTATAAAGTTGAACCACAGATGACACAAAATTCCGAAACAGAACAGGATACTGAAACCACAGTTGAAAGCACACAAGAAACTGTAAAGATCACTGGTCCAGGAGAAGAAACATGGGACATCCCAATTGAGAATGATGAGATGATCTTTGATAACACACAACTCGCGGGATTTTACACCCTGTCTCTTTCAGATCAGTCTACAGACGATATTACTACTGATGAACCGAATACAGAAAATTATGAGGAAGCCACTACTGATACCGCAGAAAACGAAGAACCAGAACAGGTATGGGCAGTAAACCTCGCAAGTGAAACTGAATCCCATATTGATATTGTAGAGGGAATTGAAGACCTTGTAACAGATGCAGAAATATTAAGTGGTAGTACGTTGTTCCGTTATCCACCTTGGATTTATCTGGTATTTTTCGCTGTTATTCTAACAGTAGTTGAGTGGTTCCTTTATCAACGAAGACGTATTGATTAAATGCACCATAGAAAAAATGTTACACATTTTGAAAATAGTTTTTTATAAATTTGGAAATTTGCGAAAAAAACACCTCTAAACTCTTACGGTGACTGCGTTTACTATCAGTTTGGCAATGTTACCAAAAAAACGAAAAAAGTGTCCATTTGGTAACTTTTTGGAAAATTTATGTTTAGATAAGACAAAAATTACGCTACTATATGCAAGCAGGCTTGACAAATAGTGCTACTATGTGCAAATGGGCTTGGCAAATAGTAGCACTATATGATACGATGCATGTATGGTAAAACGAGAATTCTGGTTAAATCGTATTGAAGCTGCTTGGGAACGCCGATCAGTCCTATGGTTATCTGGTGTACGAAGGGTTGGAAAAACCTGCTTGTGTCAGACAATACCTGAGATTGAGTATTTTGATTGTGAACTGCCACGTGTTAGACGGTTGATGGAAGACCCGCAAGGGTTTCTGGACAACATCGGAAGCAAAAGAATAGTCCTTGATGAAATACACCGTTTACAAAATCCGTCAGAATTATTAAAGATTGCTGCAGATCACTATCCACAAATCAATATTATTGCTACAGGTTCGTCAACACTTGGTGCCAGTACAAAATTCCGGGATACGCTTGCTGGCCGCAAGGTAGAATTGTGGTTAACGCCAATAATAATTAACGACCTGATCGATTTCAAGCAGACAAATCTGCAACATCGCCTATTACATGGTGGGTTGCCTCCATATTTTCTTGAAGCAGAATATCCTGAAAAAGAATATCAAGAATGGATAGATGCATATTGGGCAAAAGATATACAAGAACTATTTAGACTTGAACGCCGTTATTCGTTTCAGAAATTTACTGAACTTCTGATGACTCAGAGTGGCGGTGTTTTTGAAGCATCACGTTTTGCTGCACCTTGTGAAGTAAGTCGTGGTACAATAACAAACTATCTCTCTGTTTTAGAGGCAACTTATGTAATACATATCGTTAGACCTTTCAGTTCTCGGCGTTCAACCGAAATTGTAGCTGCACCTAAAGTTTATGGATTCGACACCGGTTTTGTCTGTTATCATAAAGGATGGCTGCAACTGCGACAAGACGATTTCGGTGTATTATGGGAACATTTTGTTTTAAATGAAATAATAGCACATACACAAACCCGAGATATTCAATATTGGCGGGATAAAAGAGGACACGAAATAGATTTCATTCTTTCACACCGACGAAAAGTACCTATAGCAATTGAGTGCAAATGGTCTGAAGCAGGTTTTTCACCACGACAACTCCTTGCATTTCGAAGACAATATCCTGATGGAACAAATTATGTCATAGCACATGACGTTGATCGGCCTTTTGAAACGGAATTCAACGGTATTTCAGTTAAATTTATCAATTTAGAAACACTAATTGCTGACCTACAACGATGAATGTAAATTGTAGAGAACCAAACAAGATTGAACATACACTAATAATCTTGTCTATATGAGATTGATGTGTTATAATGAAACAATAACATGATTGCAAATCTTGTAATCTACTCTATGGGAAAATAACACAGATATGGAAATAACACGCCCATTCTTACTATTGCTGCTGCTTTTGTTACCGGTCCTTTACTATGGGTTTAGACGTAGTCTCGTAGATTTGTCACTGACGCAGCGAATCATTAGTTTGTGCGTCAGAATCATAATAGTACTATTACTTATCCTAAGTGTGGCAGACTTCCAGTACCTAAAGACGGATAACAAACTTGCTGTGATGTTTTTGACAGACATTTCTGATAGTATTTCAGAAGAGGGTCTAAAAAAATCCACCGAATATGTTGATGAAGCACTCAAATCTCGTAGTGGAAATCAGCAGGTCGGGTTTATAGCCTTCACTGAAAATGCAGAGATACTAAATTCGCCAGATATTCAAGATCAACAACAATCTGAAGCCAAACTTGATTTCGCAGACATAAAGAAAACTTGGTTAGATGAGGATGTCGGTGACACGACAAATATTGCACAAGCAATTGAAACTGCATGGAGTGTTTTTCCAGCAAATGCAAACAAACGGATTGTCCTAATTACAGACGGGATTGAAACCCAAGGTGATGCCATTCATACAGGTCTCCGGGGAAAGGACTTTGGCATACAGATTGACACAGTACCTCTCTATCCAAGCGACTCGCCTGAAGTAATGGTACAAAAAATTGATGCCCCCGCACAAGTTAAACAGGGAGCACCTTTTAACTTAGAAGTACTCATCCACAGCAATCATGAAGATATAGCAGAAGTTCGTCTATTCAAAAACAAATTTGAAGCAGCGAAAAAAGAGGTACGACTCGTTGAAGGTGAAAATCGCGTCGTCTTCACGGAAACATCCATGGAAAGCGGTACATTGACCTATGATGCAACTTGTCGAACAACTCAAGACACACGCTATGACAACAACAAAGCTCTCGGCATCGTTTCTGTTTCGGGAAAACCAAAGGTACTACTAATTGACGAAAACGAGTCACAGACCAGATACCTCATGCGAGTACTTGAGGAGGCTAAGATTCGTGTGGATGTCCGCAACGGCTTGGGTGTTCCTCATGAATTAGCAGACCTACAAAACTACGAACTCATCATCTTCAGCGATGTTCCTGCCAACCGTCTCAGCGAAAAACAGATGGAACTGATACGCACTTATGTACAAGACCTTGGCGGTGGATATATGATGCTCGGCAGCGAAAACAGCTTTGGACTGGGTGGATACTATAAAACCCCAATTGAAGAGGTGCTACCGGTCCGCACTGACACCGAAAAGAAAAAAGAAACACCTTCTTTAGCAATGGTACTGGTGATTGACAAATCAGGCAGTATGGGGGGTATCAAGATAGAATTAGCAAAAGAAGCTGCGTGCGCCACCGTTGAACTTCTCGGTCCACGCGATAAAATCGGGGTCATTGCATTTGACGGATCCCCATTCTGGATCACTGAAATGCACGATGCATCCGATAAACAATTTATCTCAAATCAGGTCGGTTCTATCACAGCAGGTGGTGGAACAAACCTTTATCCTGCACTGCAGCAGGCATATTATGCACTCACCGAGACGACCGCGAAACTCAAACACGTCATCGTTCTAAGTGATGGACATTCGCAAGGTGGAGATTGGTACGGTATCGCCAATTCAATGCATTCAGAACGTATCACAATTTCCACAGTAGGCATCGGTTCTGGTGCTGATATGAACCTGTTGGGGAATCTGGCTAAGTGGGGTGGTGGACGCGACTATTTCACACAAGACCCATACAATGTACCACAGATTTTCGCGAAAGAAACAGTCACCGCATCTAAATCTGCGATCATTGACACACCATTCATCCCACAACGTATCAAACCGACACAAGTTTTGAGCGGGATAGACCTGGAACTTGCCCCCTTCCTACTCGGATATGTTGCTACGCAACCAAGACCCACTGCAGAGATTTTCCTCGTCTCTGACAGAGGTGATCCCGTTCTCGCAAGCTGGCAATACGGTTTAGGCAAATCTGTAGCCTTCACTTCAGATGCAAAAGCACGATGGGCTTCTGATTGGTTAGAGTGGCCAGGGTACGGCAAATTCTGGACACAACTCGTCCGTGATACCATGCGAAAAACGACTCTCAGTAATTTCCAAGCACAAATCACAAAAGAGAAAGGCATTGCACATCTTACCATTGACGCATTGAATGAAGACGGTGAATTTCTGAACGAGTTAGACAGTGATATTTCGCTTATTGGGCCCGATCTTAAAAAGAAGCAACTGGCAATCTCACAAACTTCCCCTGGAAAATATGAACTCGAGTTTCCAACGCAAGATGTCGGACCCTATTTCCTAAACATCGTCCAAAAACAGGGAAGTGAAATTGTCAATACGCAAGTCACCGGCACTGTAGTATCCTACCAAGATGAATATCTCGTTCATAATGCCAATGAATCACTTCTCACGCAGCTCTCAAATATATCTGGTGGAAAATTCAACATATCCGCTGAAGATGTATTTCGCACACCTGAAAACCCCGTAACACTGCGGATACATCTGTGGCGACCTTTCCTAATCGCCGCTCTAATCCTATTACTCATTGATATTGCCCTCCGCCGCATTGACATGAGACGTTCTTAATTTACCGAATTCAAAAACACCTTAAGTTTCCTTGAATTCTATGTTATACTTTAACTTAAGGTCTCATAAGACTTTGTGAGGATAATAGCATGAGCATTACACAATTCACAATGGAAGAGGTCCGCTGTTTTGCTGGACAGCAGACACTTGAAATCCGTCCCTTGACGTTCTTAGTCGGTGAAAACAGTACTGGTAAAACGACTGCCCTTGCATGTTTTCATGTGTTAGCAAATTTCTTGCGTGGTAGAGGAGTTGATTTCAATGAAGAGTCTTCAAATTCTCATCCGTATTCTATGGGCACATTCAAGGATATTGTCAGAAATAGTAAGAAAAAAGAAAAGAATTTTAAGCTTGGGTTTGCTGCTAAATACAATAATGAAGATATAAAAACTACAATTGAACTTGTTGAAAAGAAGACTGGAATAGAACCAATCGTTAATTCTATAACAATGAAACTTACTGATGGTGAAATTTTTGTTCGATCTGAGGATGCAGTGGATAAGGAGGAGCTCCGTTTAGATGCCTTTGATGAAGAACAGAATCGATATAGAATAACGTGTAATACTAAGAGATTGAACGAATATTACAGCTTTTTCTTTTCCCCTCCTTTCACGCAAACAACTAAGGGTGAAATAGCTTTTGAAAAATATTTTGGGGAGAAAATTAAAAAATTTGTAGGCAACCCATGGGATGTCTTTAGAACCTTGTCAGTATTTAGTACGTCACCGATTCGGTCACGACCTAAACGAACTTACAATCCAGCACGGGAATTTGATGATCCAGAAGGTAGCGATATACCTATGTATTTAATGCGGATTGAAGCGACTCAAAAAAAAGAATGGGAGAAATTAAAACAACAACTAATAGAATTTGGAATAAGTTCTGGACTTTTCCAAGACATTAAAATAAAAAACTTTGGACGATCCCTTGGCGGACCATTCAAATTACAATTCAAGGTCCGAGGACCTACTTCTAATATCATTGATGTCGGCTACGGTGTCAGTCAAATTTTGCCTATTTTAGTGCAAATATTATACCCAAGCGTATTTCAAGGTAGTCGTCGTACACATAAATTGCCAACATATTCTTTACTTCAGCAACCTGAAGTGCACCTGCACCCAAGAGCACAAGCTGAATTCTCTTCTTTATTGGTGAAATTGGCAAATCAAGGTAACCAGTCATTCATTGTTGAAACACACAGCGACAACATGATTGACCGAGCACGTATTGACATTATGAATGGCAATATTAGTCCTGAAGATGTATCGTTAATCTATTTTGAACCAAAGGGAAATATCGTAAAGGTGCATAATATCGGTTTTGACAAAATGGCAAATATGATTGGTGTGCCGACACATTATCGGGATTTCTTTCTGAAAGAGTCTAAACGGCTTATGGGTTTTATGGAATAAACTATGTGTGTAATTGTAGATGCGGATGCTTTTAGTAAATTTAAGGATCCTGAAAATGAAGATATGAAGCCCGTGTGGAATTGGCTCCAAAATAAAAATGGCAAAATCGCATATTCAAATACAGAAAAAATAGAACGAGAATGGAATCAAGCGAGGATGGATAACATTAGGGATGAACTGAGAAAAGCTGGAAAAATCAAATTAGTACCTTCACAAGTTACACAACAAAAAGAAAATGAACTCAAGGGTACAATTACATCAAACGATGAGCATATTATTGCGTTGGCACTAATAGCAGATGTAAAAGTCCTGATCTCTGGTGGAGATGCAAGTTTAATCAGAGACTTTAAGAATCGTTCTTTAGTTAGAGGTAAAGTATACTTAAGAAAGCAACATGAACACTTGCTAACCAAGGACACTTGCCCGTAAACCCAAAAGAAGGGGAAAGATTAACAAAACGACTATCAGCCAGACTATGCTAAGCGAGAACGTTAACAGGTCTTTGCTATAATATCACATTAAGTCTGTGCAGGTGATGTTCTGAATCTTTTGACACTCCTCTCAAAACCGCACACAATAACCCTATACACAACACTAAGCGGAGATTTCACATGCCACAAATCGAAAAAATGTTTGACGCACCAGGACCACAACCAAACGGAATGCAAGCCACCGAAGAAGGACTCTGGATACTCGACCAACAGACAAATGAAGTGCTTCTCGTCTCTTATGATGGGACAGTGAAAAAGACACTGGCAACCGACTCCGACAAAGGCAGCGGCATTACACACACCGGCACAAACCTTTGGCTTGCGTCTACCTATAGTTGTGAAATCTTGCTGACCGACCCAGAAAACGGCAAGACATTTGCATCTTACGATACACCCGGTGCAGGTCAAACTGGCGCGCACGGTTTAGAGTGGCGTGATAACAAACTCTGGATGGCAGTACCACCATCAGCAACGATCTACCAAATTGATATTGAAGACGATTTTACGGTGATTCATTCGTTTCCTGCGCCTGGAGATAGACCACACGGTATCGCTTGGATAGGAGATGAGCTTTGGTGTGTAGAAACCAATCATCGCGCGATATATCAACTCAATACGGCAGATGGCAGCCATCTAAATAAAATAGAGATACCTGAACCACATCCTGAACCGCATGGCATGACCTACTGGGATGGGTATTTCTGGTATTGTGATGCACATACAACTGCTGTCTGTCGGATAGCATATCCCAAATGAAAACGACTGGACGACTAATAGATATGGGCAAGAACTGCGCAGCCATGAATATGGCAATTGACGAAGCAATTCTCATCGCGCAGAACGACCAAGCCAACCCAACACTACGGTTTTACAATTGGACAAAACCGGCATTCAGTTTCGGGTACTTTCAAGATATTTCCTCTGAAGTAGACGTTGAAGCATGCCATTCAAAGGGTATTGAATTAGTGAAACGGATGACTGGGGGCGGCACCGTCGTGCATGGATGGGATTTGACTTATACACTTATTCTTCCACGCAAACCGGGAGAAAATCCTGTTTCTGAAACATACAAATTGATCGGCAAAGGTCTGGTCAGAGCATTCCAAAAACTTGATATACCTGCAGAATGTTATAATGCAAAATATGGTTCAAACACGACTTCAGAGAATATCTGTCTGACAAATCCTGCCGAAAACGATGTCATGTGCAATAACAAAAAAATAGCAGGTGTGTCAGTCAGACGCAACAGGAACGGCATCATGTTTCAAGGATATATCTCATTAGACATACCACCCGAACACATCCTAAAACATGTCTCAAAAAATCCGAAAGCACAACAGATGTTGTCAGAAAAATCCTCTGCAATTAACACAGATGGTCGTTCTATCAGCAAAAAGGCACTTATCAAAGCAATCTGTGAGACCAATGATGTTGGGCATACATTTAAAAAAGGGAAACTAACGCTTGCAGAAATGGCACAATCAGAGACGTTGGCAAATACAAAATATTCTACACCTGCTTGGGACTTTCTCTAATATGATATAACTAAAGTTTGGACATGTTTTGACTTTTTTACGTCCCAATACCAGAGACATTCAATTGTCACAAAGCATCATTGTTGGAGGGGTTTCTAACCCCGATTTCTGCTGCTTTGTATCTCCAATCGGGGTTAGAAACCTCTCCAACAACAACGAAACTCGAATATTGAATGCCTCTGGTCCCAATACAAAATTACTTGACAATAATTCGGTCAATAATTTACAATAGAATTAACGATATTTTGATACGGTGTAGGTAAGAAATCTATCCATGACATTAGAGAAAAAAAGCATCCGTTTGTGGCCATTATACATCATCGTTAGTCTCGCCGTTTTAGCAATAATAATAGTGTGGTTAATGGATGCTGGTCATCGCCAAGACAGGGTTATGTTAACCCAAATGATACTCATCATAGCAGCTATTCTTGGAATAGTTTGGTTGATGGTACTTTCCCGTGTCAACTGGCGAATTAGATTAATTGCCTTTGGTGTTTTCGCTTTTACAGTTGTTTCTTTTGCTGCCCTATTCCGATTTGATGGTTTTAGTGGAGACCTTGCATTTAAATTTGAATGGAGATGGCGTAAAGCCACCCAACGTTCTGTAGGTTCATTGGATACACAGGATACACCAACACATTTACTGACAGATTTTCCTCAGTTTCTTGGACCGAATCGCGACGCTACAGTCACCAACATCAAACTTAACACCGACTGGGAAAACACCCCACCAAAGTTGGTATGGAAACAACCAATTGGAGATAGATGGTCAGGTTTTGCTGTTGTCGGTGAATCAGCGATTACTCAGGAACAGGAAGGCGAATGGGAAAAGGTCGTCTGTTATGACCTACTTACAGGTCAGGAAAAGTGGACGCATAAGGATCGGGCACGATATTATACACCTCTTGGAAGGCTTGGCCCACGCGCAACCCCAACAATTGATGGTGAAAGAGTTTTCACCATCGGTTCAACTGGTATCCTCAACTGTTTGGATTTTGACACGGGTAATCAGATATGGACAACCAATATCTTTGAAGAGAATAACGCAGAGCCTCCACCATGGGGAGTAAGTGTTTCACCACTTGTCTACCAAAATCTTGTAATTGTCAGTGCTGGGGGTGCAGTAGCATATTACAAAGAGACAGGGGATATCGCTTGGAAAGGACAAAGGGCAAAAAGTGCCTACAGTTCACCTGTTCTACTTACTTTAGCGGGAACTGAACAGATCGTCCTATTTGATCATGGTCTTGTAACATCACATGAACCGACTACGGGTGAACTCTTGTGGGAACAACCTTGGCCTACTGCCGTAGAATGTGTCGCACAACCGACACCGCTCCCCGGTGGTAAACTTCTCGTCTCTACTGCCTATGGAATCGGAACAAAATTATTTCAGATTTCAAAAAGTAACCAGTCAGAAAAATTCAACGTTAATCTTATATGGGAAACAATCTTTCTTAAAGCAAAATTTACTACAATTATTTATTACAAAGACCATGTATATGGACTGGATGATGGCATCTTCACTTGCTTGAACTCCGTTGATGGAACTCGCAAGTGGAAACGGGGGCGTTATGGTCACGGACAGACAATTTTAATATCAGATGTGCTGTTAGTTCTCACCGAAGATGGTAAGGTAGTACTCCTGGAAACAAATCCAGCGTCACATCAAGAACTCGCTCAATTCCAAGTGTTGTCTGGACAGACATGGAACAACCCCGCACTCGCGGGTAATTACCTACTCGTTCGTAACAACCGAGAAGCAGCTTGTTACCTGTTGCCTACCATGTAGATGACATAAGGTAAACATTTCACAATCAACTAAAGCAATCATAACCCCACTTATCGGGGATATACTATACCAGCTTTTGTTTTATATCATATTTCACATTACTTAAAAAGAGGAAGACAAAAACTGATGAAAGCATATCATTTCAAAATCTCAAAACTATTAGCTTACTGTGTCCTCTGCGTCTTACTCTGTGGAACCACAGTAATACATGCAACACAAGATCCTTCTATTGATTCTCCGCTTGAACAAAAGATTGATGATTTCGTTAAACAGTATCGCCGAAAAGGCCCATTAGCTTCAACTGAACGGACAAGTTTTGTCATTTATGATCTCACAAGAAAGAAAAAATTAGTTTCTATCAACGAAGATCGTCAAATGATGGCTGCTTCATTGATTAAGAACTTTGTCATGCTGGCATACTTTCACGAAGTGAAGCATGGACGACTGACGCATACAAATACAAACCGTCGTCACTTAGAAAAGATGATACGTTTCAGTTCAAATACTTCAACAAACTATTTTATAAAACTGATAGGTGGTCCATATACTGTGAATCGCCGTCTAAAAGCGAACTATTCGTTTTTTAAGCAGACAAAGATTATTGAATACATTCCCAGAAACGGACGCACTTATCGCAATACAACAAGCGCACATGATCTCAATAAGTTCTATGTGCAGCTATGGTACAATAACCTCCCCTTCTCCAATAAAATGAAGTATTACCTTGAATTGCCGAATGGGGATTACATCTACAAACGCACACGAATTCCAGCTTCTACCAAAGTATACAATAAAACGGGAACTGTTTATGGATTGGTTGGTGATAGTGGTATATTAGTTCTCCGTGATCCAAAAGGAAATCCACGACCCTATGTATTTACTGGACTGATTGAAGACAAAACCAAGACAAGCACCCGTAGACGGCGTATTTCGTTTGGTGCATGGGTAAATCAACGTGCAAGTATCCTACGCGGCGTGTCAGAAAGAGCTTATGGATATATCTACAACAGTTATGGGGGCAAATTCATTGTCCGTTAAGTGGTAATACAAGGTATTTTATGGCATCCGTTGTCAATATCGGTAGACGTATTGAACTTGTACCGATTGATCAGCATTTCAAGGATATTACGATAGCACTTTACCGACAGGAATTTGAATCTCGTGCTGTTTTCTGTGTTCATACTTATAGTAGGTTTGAAGGTGCTGAGAAACGCATTCAGGAAGTCGTCCATGCAATGCAGATATTAGGTGGAATGCAGCAAAATTCTGATGGACTCCTATTTTTTCCTTGTGGTGATAAACACGAGGCAGCATGCAGACGTGTCTTTTTAGAAGCATGTAAGATCGCACCTGACACATCAGTACAACCTCGTCCACTAAATACACTGGATAAAAAGTCTAAACTGACAATTACAGTTGATTCCGTAGAAAACGGTATTTATAATGTTCGTTCAAATGGTGAAGGACGTAGTGCTGAACGGAGGGTTGCTGCGATTACCGGCGGCTTAGCAAAATTAGGGGAAATGAATACTTCCAAGAATGATCCTAATGCTGTTGCCTTTCCGTGTGGCCAGTCACACGACGCACTCGTTGGTCTCCTGTTAGTGCGTGCCCCAAATGTCCGAGTCATCCTTCGGGAAGAAGAATCCATTGCTGCTCGTGGTGTCCTATCTGCACCAAGCCAGCAAACTTGAGGAAAAAGTCATGGAAAATGAAATGCAACATACCGTCAAACAAATGTCTGGCAGAGAAAGGGTGCTCGCAGCACTACGAAACGAACCGACTGACCGCACCCCAGTTTGCAATCCCACCTCTGTCGCCACCGTCGAACTGATGGACTTGGTTGACGCGCCATTCCCACAAGCAAATCGCGAACCGGAACTCATGGCAAGACTCGCTGCCACAGGATACACCGAACTCGGTTTTGACACCATCATGCCTGTCTTCACGATTATCCAAGAGTCAAGTGCGCTGGGCTGCAAAATCCAATGGGAACAGAAGGACAACTGGCCAACCGTCAAAATGCGTGAACCGATCTGGGAAGATGTTGACGACATCACCATTCCAAAAGATTTCCTAACGCATCCCGATACGCAATGCGTTCTTGAAGCGATTAAGATACTAAAGAAAGAATATGGCAATGAAGTCGCTGTCATCGGCAAGACAATGGGCCCTTGGTCGCTTGGGTACCACTGCTTCGGAGTCGAACCCTTCCTATTGTTGTCGCTTGATGATCCGGGCAAAACAAAACTTGCATTGGATAGAATGAAGGAAGCAACTGTGCAATTCGGTATTGCGCAGATCGAAGCAGGCGCGGATGCTCTCACTCTTCCCGACCACGCAACTGGAGACCTTGTTAGCGGTGAATACTACAAACGTTATCTCCGCGACCTACATATTGAATTCGTAGAACGAATTCCAATTCCGCTCATCCTCCATATATGCGGACGCACCGTTGATCGCATGGAATACATTGCACAAACAGGCATGGCAGCCTTCCACTACGATTCCAAGAATGAACCCAAAGAATCGATGGAAATTGTCCAAAAACGCATCGCGCTCGTTGGTAACATCAACAATCCGGAAACGCTCTTTGCAAAAGAACCGGAGGACGTTAACGCTGAGGTAGTAAAGAACCTTGAAGCAGGTGTCCCTCTCATCGGTCCTGAATGTGCAATTCCCCTCCAAACAACAATAGAAAACCTACAAGAAATCCCAATAGCAGTGCAGGAATGGCATAAAGCACACCTATAACACATTTGACGATGTTATAGGTATGCCACTTCTGTGTAGACTAAATCACAAGTTCAGACAGTTTGACAGTCTGTCCTCCCGCTTCTGCAGACTGGTCCGCAGCAAACACAACGCGGTGCGTCTCAAAGGCAGTATCAAAATCAGTCAACGGCATTGGTTCGTTTCTCCCAATGCTATCCACGAATGCTTGGAACTGCGGTTCATAAGGATGGTCACTTACATCACCAGAGTCAATCAGCGATGTCTCCAGAGTGCTCCATCTGCTCTTGTCCATACCTTTCAGTTTTGTCGAATAGATACGGTTATCAAGTAGACTCCCTTCACTACCAACAAGGTGAATATGAAAGTAGTAGGGTTGTAGACAATCCACACAAGATGTAACCTTACCGATCTTCTGTCCACCTTCAAACTTCAGCAGACTCACGCTGGTGGTTTTGTATTCATACGGTTGGAATGCTTCCCCTATGGATTGCGTATGGTAGCTGGTTACCTCCTCAACATTACCATCCATAAAAAAGAGAAGGGCATCCAGTGCATGGCATCCTGCCGTGAGTAAAGTGCTACCGCCAAAGTCCTTTTTGATGTTCCATTCGTATTGTCCGTACCAAGGTCCGATACCGTGATAGTAATCCACCTCTGCGTAGTGTAGTGCACCGAGCAGTCCGTTGTCAATCACAGAACGGATCATGGTGAAGTGCGCGCTATACCGGCACTCAAAACAGACACATACGTTGACACCAGTAGATTTCACTGCATTTCGAATGGCTAACGCATCTTCAAAAGTTAGGCAGATCGGTTTTTCAATGATAAGATGTTTCCCCGCGTTTGCAGCAGCGATCGCTTGTTCTGCATGAAAGGGATGCGGCGTGCATATATCTATGATGTGTATATCGGGATCTGCAATCATTTTTTCATAATCCGTATACGCTTTGAGTGGTGTACCGTAAGTTTCCGCTAAAACAGATTCATCATGTTCACGTCGTGAACAGATAGCAGTGACATCCGCCCCAGATACAGCTTTGAATGCTTCAATATGAGCACCTGCAACCCATCCAAGACCAACAATTCCAACGTTAAGATTCTCCATTTAATTTCTCCTAATGTTCAATAGTTTTAGATATTTTAGCATAGTTACGGAAATTATATTAGAGTAAAAATCTGATTGGGCAGAGGTATTCAATTGTCACCCAGCACCATTGTTGGAGGGGTTTCTAACCCCGATTTCTGCTGCTTTGTATCTCCAATCGGGGTTAGAAACCCCTCCAAC
>JAAXHO010000028.1 GCA_012270795.1 Candidatus Poribacteria bacterium | reverse complement strand
GGTTAGAAACCCCTCCAACAATGGAATATATTCCTTAAGTTTACACCTATGGGGTTTCGCTGCGCTCTACCCGATCTACGGAAGAATGGAATAAAAATAATTAAAATTGGTATAACATCTCTACAAATGCCTCAACATCTGTTGTAGGTTCTTGGCAAACATAGTTTTCACATACATAAGCCGTAGCACTGTTATCAATCTGCGGTTTGTTAGCAAGGAGTGGTAACATTGTTTCTTCAGTAGGTTCAGATAAAGCAACGATTTTATGTGGTAGATACAAACCGTGCAAAGCAGCTAACATTGCCTTTGTTTTCGCTTCCGCTTTGTCACCGATGATAGCAATCTCTTTCGGTGTAGATAGCAAAAACGCCAACTCACAGAGCAGTTGACCGGAACCGGTGGGCATGACATCCATTTGATGATAATAGAGCTTTAGCGTCCTTACTGCTTTGTCGTGCAATTCTGGTTTATCAAGATGTTTAGCGACACGCAACAGACTATGGATTGCCATAGATGCCCCAGAAGGTGTTGCACCATCGTAAGCAGATTTTGATTGGACAATAAGGGATTCGTGTGCTTTTCCTGTAAAGAAGAAACCTGCACCGTTCTCATCACCGAATTGTTCAATCATCAAATCTGTCAGACGTTCCGCTTCAGATAACCATTTCGGATTGAAACTTGCTTCGTATAAAGCGATTAGACCTGCAATGAAATAGGAATAGTCTTCAAGATACGCATTAAGATAACTTTTTCCAGCACGGTAAGTCCGGTACAACAGCCCATTTTCTTGAGTTAGTGTGGTTATAACAAACTCCGCAGACTTTTCGCATGCAGTAAGATATTCACGATTTCCAGTCAACTGATATCCCATTGCCATTCCACGTATCATGATTCCATTCCAACTCGTTAGGATTTTGTCGTCAAGTCCGGGTTTAATCCGTTTTTCTCTTTCTGCAAATAACTTCTGTCTGCCCTCAGCAAGGAGCGATTCCAATTCATTTTGATCCATTCTCAACTTACGTGCAAAGATGTTCGATGGTATTTGAACGTGGAGAATGCTTTCCCCTTCAAAGTTACCGTGTGGCGTGATGTCGTAGTATTCACAGAATATTTCAGCGTTTTCTTCGCCAATTATATCCTCAACTTCGGAGGGTTCCCAGACAAAGAATTTTCCTTCCACGCCTTCACTATCTGCATCTTGTGTGGAATAGAACCCTCCATTTTCTGCGTCATACATCTCTCGCAGCACATAATCTAATGTTTCAGTGCCTATGTCCAGATAAAAAGTATTTTGTGTCGCTTGGTATGCTTCAAAATATGCGACTACAAGTTGGGCATTGTCATAAAGCATCTTTTCAAAATGTGGCACTAACCAACGTTGATCTGTGGAGTAACGGTGGAATCCGCCACCCAGTTGGTCGTACATACCGCCGCGCGCCATCTTTTGAAGCGTAAGCTCAACCATTTCTAACGCATTTGCATTGCCACTATGTTGCCAATAACGCAATAAGAACGGCAGCCCCATACTCGGTGGAAATTTCGGCGCGTTCCCAAATCCACCATATTGCGAATCAAATTGGGAACGGTATTGTTGAAACGCTTTCGTCATGAGTTCGTCAGTGAGTTCACTTATATTAGGGTCAACAAGGTTACTCATCCGATTTAGCTGCTGTGTGAGTTGTTCAGCCTGATCAAGTACTTGTGTGTGTTTTTCGTTGAATGCTTCTGCGACAGCATGCATCACTTTGGGAAATCCGGGTCTACCATACCTGTCTTCAGGGGGATAATACGTACCTCCAAAAAAGGGCTTCAGATCGGGGGTAAGGAAAACAGTCATTGGCCACCCGCCTTGACGTGTCATTGCTTGGACAGCGTTCATATAGATTTCATCTAAATCGGGACGTTCTTCTCTGTCTACCTTGATGTTGATGAATAGTTCGTTCATTATTGCCGCGATCTCCTCATTTTCAAAGGATTCGCGTTCCATCACATGGCACCAATGGCAGGCAGAATACCCTATACTTAACAGGATAGGTTTTTGTTTATGCTTAGCAAGTTCCAACGCTTCTTCTCCCCATGGATACCAGTCAACGGGGTTATGGGCGTGTTGGAGTAGATATGGACTCGTTTCGTTGATAAGACGGTTGGTGTGCTTGGGAGTATCATGCATGTGGACATTCTCCAGAATATAGGAGCTTAAGTTAAGTAATGAATGACGCTAAATTAGACGACACTTTTCTATCGTTTATATAAAAAAATACCGCTACGGGGATTCGAACCCCGGTTTGATGGCTGAGAACCATCCGTCCTAACCCCTAGACGATAGCGGCATAATAAGCATGAATTGACTTCACGCTCATGCTTCCTTTTCTGCTGTTATTCTTCCAGCATGTGTAATCATCTCATCTAAGACATCAAGATTCACATCTTCCAATTTCCGAAAACTGATATTACTTTTTCCTACTTTGACTTTCCCGAGTTTGGCAGCATATATTTCCGCGAGATACTTCTTACCTTCAACTGCATTCACATAAACACTGTAGTAATTTTTCTGTCGTGCCAACCCTACGAGAAACCATTCTACCTTCTTTTTATCGGAACGCACGTAGGAAAAATTGCCGTAGCCGATGATTTGCTGTTCGCTGCCACCCCAGAAGACACCTTCCCATAAACAGTATTCCTGGTCTGGTAAGGCTTTTCTAATAAGTGTATGAATTTTCTGTAGAACTTCCTGTGTTTCTTGTTCTTGACTTGCGATAAAATCTTCTGGCGGTGTATTTACTCGTTCCATTTTGAGTCCTTTCTGGTTGTGTTATTATCTTTATATAATTGAACGTTTATGTATCAGGAAAACTGCCCGGGAAGGATTCGAACCTTCACTACATGGTCCAGAGCCATGCGTCCTCCCATTAGACGACCGGGCATTATGCCATTTGTCAAAATGTTCTGGTAGGAGCGACCTTGGGTCGCGACCTAATGACGCTCCAACCGAAGAGACCGCACAGTCGTGACCAAAGGTCGCTCCTACAGAAGAGGTGTCTAATTATTTCAATAATTCACAATAATTTGCGACAAATTATTGACAACAGATATAAGACATACCGATGGATTTATTATACCATAATTTGATTTGTAATGAAAGTTAAAATAGCACGACCCCAGAGGCATTCAATTGTCGATTAAGCGCAAATTCTAATACCAATTCTGATGAATATTGTCTCATTAAGAAATTCTACTGTTATTGCTGATTAGAGGTCCTCCCTTCTGTAGGAGCGACCTCCCGGTCGCGACCAAAGGTCGCTCCTACAGAAGATAGGGAAAATCGGGGTTAGAAACCCCTCCAACAACAACGAA
>JAAXHO010000027.1 GCA_012270795.1 Candidatus Poribacteria bacterium | reverse complement strand
GAATGCGCGTAAATCAGAATCAGAATCAACGGTAAATTCCCCGAAGCCATTGCCTTATGGCATTCACCGGGCATTCCGTGGAGTGTTCCCTGCTCGCGATTTCTGTGCCTTAAATTTGACTTGACAAAGCATTATGGAAACTATGGTAAAAGCTGTTTTCTTTGATTTTTACGAAACATTGTGTTTTCATAGGCATTCACTTTTAGAAAACCTTGAAAGAATCGCTGAAAGATATGGTGTTGGGGTCAATTGGGAACGCTGTGACACAGCGTTGGAAAGTCTCTTTGCTGGTACATCGGCACCCGACCCTACTACCCATTACTCTTTGCTGGAATCGTTGATGACTGTGATGAGGCGAGAATGCGAATTTATAAGAGAACTCGGTGTTCAGGAACATGTGGAACAGATAGCGTGGGAGTTGTTGCAATCCGGGCACTACCTCTTTGCTGCGAATAGTGCTACCCTCTATGACGATGCTATTCCAACACTTCAACATCTACGGGATGCAGGCTTCAAGTTAGCAATTGTTTCCAATTGGGATACGCCGTTGGATCCGCTTACCGAACGACTCGGCATTGCCGACTATTTTGATACCATTGTTGCCTCACATGATGTGCGCGTCCGTTCCGAGAAACCGGATCCGCATATTTTTAATTGTGCGCTCGCTGCAGTTGGTGTTTCGGCGGAGGAAGTCGTTCATGTCGGGGATACCTATGAAGCGGATATCGTTGGGGCAGAAAATGTGGGAATTCGTCCGATACTCCTTGACCGAGATGGCACGCAAGCCGGCAGATGGAACGAGACGATCCAGAGTCTTAATGAATTGCCGCAACTGCTTGTATTGCATTAGTGTGTGTTGATAGTGTTCGCTAAATGAAGTTTTTCGGTTCTCTATCTTTCTTGAAGTTGTAACTTTTCAATAGCATCCGCACGCGCTTTAAAATTGGGGTGCGTAGATAGCATCTCGTTGAATTTATTGAGGTCTTCAGGAGCATCATTCAGTTCAATAAGTTTCCGCAGTGCCTGAAGGAAAACAGACGGTTGCTGCGTGAGTTCTACCGCATAAGCGTCCGCTTCAAATTCCATCCGCCTCCAAAATTGCATTAATCCAAACTGAACCAATAAGAGAATGACTCCGAAGTTAACACTGGCAAATAATAGCCAATACAGCCATGCAGGAATACCGGTGAAAAAACTGAATAGGAATAGACTTAGCCGTATTAATGCCAATTGTCCACCGAAACCGAGAACAATCCACGCGACCTGCTTGAGGAGATGTTTATGTTTAAGATGTCCCAACTCGTGTGCGAAAATAGTTTCAATCTCATTAGAACTCAAATGCTCAAGTAAGTGGTCTGTCACAAACACTGAACGCCACTTCGAAAGGATACCTGCAACCCAGGCATTTGCTAACTTACTGCTCTTCGTTTGTAGTAAAACAATGTCTCGATAATTTATTCCTGCCTTTTCTGCAAGTTGCTGCAGGTGTTGACGGAGTGTGTCGTCTGTTAAGGGTTTCCCTTTCCAAATCCAACTCATCGCGAACGGTGTCACACAGCCAAAGAGTGATGTGAGTAGTGTATACTGACACAAGAGGAAAACGAGGAAGATAAGGAATGGGAGTTCGGGAAAAACTTTCTGTGTTCCAAAGTAGCAAAACGGAAGCAATAAGAGGGGGGATCCGAGAATTATCATGCGCAGGTTAGTAAGGAGATTCTCACGGAAATTCCACGTAGTGCCACGAGATGACTTTTCGTAGCGATGGAAAACCTGAAGAAAGATTAGAAAGGAAGTTATAGCTACAGGAACAACACTTAATAGATAACCGAAAATTGTATTTCGTGTCACTGAGGCGCATAGATCTAAATAACCTAAGTAAATTCCTGCACCTATAACGATTGTTAAGGGAAACCAGAGTTCCGGTGTATAGGTTTCAAGAGCATGTGAAAGGTATTGGTTTAACCTTGTAAGCCAGTGTTTCATACGTTTTCATTTCTATTCTTTAGAATGAAACAGGGAGAAAGTTATATCTGTTTCATTAGCATGATGATTAAGTTTGCTTCTAACAGGCCCGCAATGATAGTTAGCACAATTGAAATGAAGTAAGTCGTGAGAATAAATCTAAGTTCTTTAGAAAGAAAATAAAATCGGGAGGTTGTAAAGAGTTTAAACACTTGTGAACAACCTAATAGTCCTGCAGTGCTGCTTATCCAGAGCGCAGAGATTTCTAAAACGACATAGGGAAGTCGGCATTTTACCTCCCAGGGTAAATCCGTAATGTTAAAGTCCTTTAAAAACAGAACTGCAATGAAACCGTTGACAAGGAGTGTTAGAACAGGGGTTATGCCTCCTGTAAAAAATCCTGTTACAGCGATCGTGATCACCAGTAAATTGTTGAGAATAATTTTTGAGGCCTTGAAATCAGTTAGTGTAGTATTCCATTCGTTGGGGTGCTCTTGGACAGACGCATGGTCAGTCGCCTGAAACCACCAACCAAACGTACCACCTATACACCAAATTCCAATCACAAGTACGAAAAGTCGCAAAAAACACTGCATAAATTCAGATGTTGTGCTTTGCATGAAAAATGTTTTCATGCAAAGCTATTAATCAGACTAAACACCACAGTTCACGCGCTTGTGCACTGGCGTTAGCAGATAGGGTGAAAAAATGAAAAAGCACATATCATGGAAGCAAGGGCTATTAAAGACCAACACCGATTGCAACAGCCGCCCCACCAACAGGGCCGGCCCCGCAAGCTCCGGCGATGAATCCCCATTTAGCACCTTCAATAACTCCAACAAGACCAACAGCATCGTTGTCCGCAACGACACTGAGTCCCCACCATACATTGCTCATAGGGGAAGCACTGCTAAGCAGTGCCAACGTCAAAATACAAGCGACAAGGATTGCCACCATTGACTTTTTCTCCATTGTATTTACCTCCTTTCTGCACCTGGATGAACTGTTTTCCAGGGCGGATTTATCATCGGCGATTGCCGATAACATCTCTGGATGACTTGAATTTGTTTTATTTTAACACAAAGATAAGGTGATGCTCATCTTCGTACCCCATACGATACCGGTTATCTTCCAATAACTGTGCCGTGAGCATATACTGCATTTCCTCTGGATTCTTTGGACAGAGGACATAATCCGCGTGAAATATATTCTGAATCTCAGCCCCAGAGTCTCTTGTCTGTCCTGAGACAATCGCTACCCAGAGGTCCCACGCGTCCGCATTGTAAGCGTAACAGTAGATTGGGTCTAAGCCAAATAAGTAGTAATTTTGTGGGTTAAAATAAAATAACTGCGGAAAATCTGCCCAATTCGTTGTGAAAACGATTGCCTCTTTCGGAGTATTGTTTCTTAACCATTGGGCAGCTCCCTCCAATTCCGGCGTAAAACGGACCGGAATCAGCAACAGAGCTAAAACGTACATGATGACAGAAAAACTCAGCAATCCAAACTGTCCTATCTTAATAGTGTTTTTCAAGACTATGGATTTTATAGGATTTACAGCCTTTATGCTCAAGGCACAAGATATAACTGTAAAAGGCACCCAATATTCGACAAATCTCATTGAGACAATCGTCATCCCGAGGAAAATACTGGAAAGCGCGAAGATAAATATAGTAATGCTACCTAAATTTCGCCATTTTAAAATCATGACGGTTGTTGCGGTACCGAAAAGTACCAGCGTCAGTCCATACGCACCTATAAACTCCGGCATTGGTAGAGCCGTGTGTTCTGTCACAAACCAGAATTTTTTGCTATGCCCCCAGTTGAAAATAGGTAAAAGGGCATTTTGTACATACCACATTGGCAGATTGTTTGGAAACTGCGGATGGATAACTAGCCCTCCTATAGTTCCAGTGAACGTGAGTAAGAGGAAACTCACTCTCAATTTCCGCTGATGTA
>JAAXHO010000259.1 GCA_012270795.1 Candidatus Poribacteria bacterium | reverse complement strand
CTGTCGAAACCGAGCGTCTTAAGATGCGATTCGAGATCGGGTTTATCGAGAAGAACATTTGACATCACACAATCCTGTTATTTAGAGCTATAGAGGTCTTGATCTTACTAAATACAAAGACAAAACGCTCCGCAATGAGGTTTCATATCACAATGTTCAAACAACGCCTAATATATTTGTAACGCTCGCGCACTCCTTTAATATTTAAAAAACCAAAAATCCCTCAAGCGAGGGAGCAAGGACACGCTCATTCGCTCGGACTTGACCTGTTTTGGATGCTGTTGCCGAATTGGTCGAGAGGAAATCTACGGTTGGAAAAACGGCTGTTTGTGGCCTGAATTCAGGCTCTGTAAGTCCCATGTTTCGTTGCATTGAGACATAATTCGGAATTCGGCAACAGCATCGTTTTGGTGGGTACCTTATGAGCCTGTGACCCCGCGCATGGGGTTGTGTATGAAAAGAACTTGTAGGTGGTAATACGCTTTGATTAGCAAGCAATTATCCCAAAAAAATAGGCATCATAAGCTATTGCAACACAGTAAGTTCCTTAGGAGTAGTTAGAAAGGAGATCCACTCCACGATGCCACCAACACACCCACCTTAGCCACCTGAGTTGAAACGTCAGATCGTCGAGCTTGTACGCGCTGGTCGCAGTCCAGCCGAATTGGCCAAAGAGTTTGAGCCGACGGCGCAGACCATCCAAAACTGGGTACGCCAAACCGATTGAGACCAAGGACGTCGAGAAGATGGTCTGAACAGCAATGAGCAAGAAGTGTTGCGTCGTTTTCGACGCGAGAATAAGCAGTTGCGCATTGTGCATCAGATTTTGTCAAAAGCAGCAGCTTGGTTCGCACGGGGAGACTGACGCGATCCCCAGAAAATCTGCACGTTTGTGAGGCGCACCAAGCTTTTTGCCAGTCGCTACGCAATGCCGCATGCTGGGTGTCTCCCTTAGCTGGTATCATGTGTGGCAGGATTTCAACAAATAGATAGTGGTAACTCAGTGATAAGAGAACTCTCTCCTGTCACTTTCTCAATCCATTCATAGGCAATTCTGATTTCACTTTTATATATTTTTCCAATGAATTCGTTATATCTAGCACGCGCTTTTGAGTCATATTTATGTCCAGTTTTTACATGAACTCTTTCATAACGTTTAAGAGTGTCAATAATATCCTCAAAAGATGATGAGATACAAAAGTAATCAATAATCGCTCGAAGTGCCTTTTGGGGACTTTGAAAAAGTAAACAGCAGTCAAGGTTATATAAGCGTCTGTCCTGTCGTTCTAGTGCGGTAAGATATGTATATATTTGTGCCAGCCAAAGACAGGCCGCAGCTTCTACATCAATAAGAGAATGTATATTTACATTACGTAATAGGTCTATTTTCCGAAAATCGGTTGATTTCAACCTATTCCTTACCCATTTTCTTCTATATGGATTTCTTAATATAGACACGAGAAAAGAGTGCCAGTCTGAATAAAGAATTAGTCCCTTAGAATCTGGGTTCATCGAGAGAAGATTATCGATTATACAACTACATCCGTCGTGAAGTTTAATAATAGGGACTTCGTTACAAGAATTCGTGCGGGATAATAAAGCCAACATCAGTTCGAATATATCTTGCCATTGATCTGTATAAGATGCAGGCTCGAAACGAAGTAATGCAAGAGAGGTTAATATTGCAGGCTCCCTGTAAACAAATGTCCAGCCTGGATTTTCAAGATACTTTCCTAGTAAAGTTGAACCACAGAAAGCGGTGTGAAAAATAAAATTAACAGAACGCTGTGGTGGAGTCTGCCTCTTATACAAGGCCAAGAGGTCATCTAGTTTGACATTAAACGCTTTGGATTCATTCTCTAGATTGGGGTGATCATGGAAC
>JAAXHO010000200.1:21460-23086 GCA_012270795.1 Candidatus Poribacteria bacterium | reverse complement strand
AGGTTTGGGGTAAGGGTGAATCATACGTGATTCAGACAAAAACTTTACACACTCCTAACATTTTCAATAAACATCAGAGAGAAAATAAAAGTTAATAGACAATATGAAAAGTGCTAATTTCCTAACTTCACGGTTATTTCTCGGTTGCTTTTTTCTTTTAATGCATCCAGGAGGGGTTGCACAGCCTTTTCGTCACCAAGTGAAGAGAGTGCACGTATTGCATCAACGCGGAGAGACGACCCTTTATTTTGTGTAATTTTGACAAGTTCAGGAACAGCTTTGCCACCGATTCGTCCAAGTGCAGCGACAGCCAACTGCCGCACCTCTGCAACCTCGCGATCACTTTCACGTTTTGCTGAGCCAGATTCTACTAATGCAGCAAGTTCAGGAATTGCGGTTTCACTACCAATTTCACCCAGTGCCTTCACAGCGTTTAAGCGTGTACCCATTTGGTTATGATTTAGCAATTCAATCAATATAGGCACCATTGTCGTCGGGTCAGTTTTGCCGATGTTCGCCATCACCCATTGTGCATCATGCCTGCCACGGTTATCCTTGGACTTAATTGCTTTTTCAAGTTGTTTTAGCAGTTGTTTACGTCCATCCATTTGGCACACTAACGTCAATGCCTCCAACGCAGCATTTTGCACATTGACATCATCGTCTCGTAATGTATCAAAAACCAGTATTTCAAGGTATTCCCGCGGCTTCTGTTGATAGGCTTTGAACATGTGTTGTCCTCTTTGGGCAATTGAGGCTTGCTCCCAATCGAATTGGTTTGGTTCGTAAAATTCCTGTGAATCGTAGAAACCGAGTAGATAATGTGCTTCAGCATTATCCTTATCTTGTTCAATAGCAAGTTTAAACTCCCGTACCGCGCGTTCCTCTTTCCGTCTTTTGTCGGATTTGATTAACTCTTTACCTTTTGCAAGGTGTTCATTTTGGTCACCACACCCAACCATCAAAATGACCAATGCAAATACAAGAAAACTATGCTTAATGATTTTGTTCATACATTTATACCTTGAAGTTCTTATGAGTCGTTTGACGGCAGCAGTGAGCCTTGTTCCACCGATGATTCGTCTGCATCATTTTCATTAGTTTCCTCATCAGCATCGTCATTTGTTTCTGCATTGAGAGATTTCTGTAGTGTGACGATAGGCTTTTCAGAAAACCCCCAATCCTTATATCTTTGTATGACAGGTTGTTCGGATGGGGTAAGTTCAATTTCAAGGACATTCATGCCCTTTTCAACCGCAGCGGCTTCTGCAGCTTCAATAAGATGGTCCGCCACACCTAAAAGTCGAAAGGGACCAGAAACAGCAAGATCGCTTATTTGCCCAATCTGTTCATCTAATGGGTGCGGTTTCACTGAAATGTGTCCGACAGCATACCCACTGGAATCAGCCACAAGTCGAATCGTTTGACTATCCGCGGATAAGTCCTTATGTAGTTCTTCAACTACCTCCTGATTAGTTTTTTCAGGGAAGCAGTATGTTTGCAAATGGTTTGCATCATCCTCTTTTATAGCTCTAACTTTGAGAGTCCCCTTCAAGTCGTAGTCCTTATTATCCATTTTCTTTCCTCCATTCTTTATTAAAATAACCCGAGTTGCTACCCGTTATT
>JAAXHO010000200.1:0-21441 GCA_012270795.1 Candidatus Poribacteria bacterium | reverse complement strand
AACAGAAAAACAACGAATGCTGATGCAAATTATCATAAATCGGAGTTAGAAACCCCTCCAACAAGAGTGTTTTGAAGTAGGTGCAACTTAGGTTAAAAAATATGTAAATTTCGCAACAAACCTCAGTGTTTTTGCCCTATTCATTATCAGTCTTTAGTGTTTCTTCTTCCTTTTTGTTCGGAACATCTTGTCCAATTCGTAGTTGGCGTTCAGCATCTACAACGTCCCGATTGATTTTGCCAATACACCGATTCAATTTGTCAACAAGGGCATTGTGTCCTTTCATGGCGGGCCGTATTTGACGGAGTTGGTCAATCACGAGTCGGAACGTTCTGACAAAATCTCCCGCATCCAGCTCCGCGTAGTCAGTCAGTTTGTCAAAATCGCAACCCCGACTCCAGTTGAGCATAGCTGAGCATAATCGGAATTCCAACAACTGCGTTTTCTCTGCAACGTTACACTTGTCTTCCACTGCTTGAATTTCCAAAATTTCGTTCCAAGCGGCATTCAGCATCGTTAATAAACGTTTATTTTTTAATCTTTTGAAATAGCCATCTTTACGTGGTTCAGAAACAATTGCTACCATTAAACAATTAATCTCATTCTCTGTCATCTGTTCAAACAACCCCTTATAGAGAAGTTGCGTCAATGGAAGCTCATATCCATATAGGTGGGATGCGGTTTCTCCACGCGGCTGCAGTGTCTGATCCTCAACATAACCGAGTGTCTCAAGGACATTCAACCGAGCAGTGATCTGATTTCGTTGATAATTCCCAATATTTGTCTGCCGATTTTTTATGTTCTGAATATAATGTTCCTTCTTACGGATTGGTTGATATCTATCTGTGCATTGCTTGTGCTGATAGCATCCATGACATAAGTGTTTAGAGAGTTCTGAATTAAGTCCATTCAGTTTATAATAAATTTTATTCAATTCTTTGTTCCGTTCTTTCTTTTTCGATTTCTCTCGGGATATCCTGGATTTTAGGTTCGCTAACTCTATCTTCAAACTTTGCCGTTTCTTTTCCGTTGCCCGCTTAAAGCGATGATAACCCTCTATCTGAGTCATCCCCTCTATATCGTCATGAATACAGGTGGGAAGGGGTAATAATTTAACTTCATTTTGAAGCGAAGCAACCTGCTTGTTGTATTCAGAAATCTGCTTCAGATTCTGATGGTTACTTAAACTCATCTTATAGACATCGTAAATGTCGTTCCCGTATTTCTCATACAAATTGAGGATACTGGAATATGAGAGATTGAATTGGCTGGAAATCGGTTCAATTTTGCTGGAAATTGCTTTACCAACTTCATCTTGTGTTGTATATACGGGTTCAACCTTTGCATATACATATCCGATGCTATCAATCCCACGCCTGCCTGCTCGACCCGCCATTTGGTGATATTCACGTGCCTTTAAATATCGGAAATTTACGCCATCAAACTTTTCAAGACTATCAAACACCACTGTACATGCAGGCATATTGATACCCACTGCAAAAGTCTCTGTGGTAAATAGAAGCTGAATTAATCCCGATGTAAATAATCTTTCAACAACCTCTTTTAGCGTAGGTAGCATACCCGCATGATGATAAGCAATTCCATTGGCAATCAATTGCCGAAAATCTATAATAATCTCCTCTTCACCGATGTCAAATTGCATACACAGTGAATCAAATTTATCTAAAATCTGCTCCTGCTGCTCTGAATCAAGTAAGTTGAGTCTCCTTAATGATGCGTAATGCAGCGCGTTTGCTTCACAGAACTTTCTACTAAAACAGAAGTATAGACACGGTAAACGTTTCTCTTTGTATAGGTAGGGAATTAATTCAGTCGGGATAATATCTTTCAAATTCGGAGATTCATAGTCTTTTGTATTATCTTCCCCACCCCAATCTGATTTCTTACTGTTTTTCTTTTTTCTTTTTTGACTTTTTCGTAATTGCTGCTTTTCAATATGTCGGAGTTCCTTGAGATGTTTCAATTTACCGATACCAAAACCTGGAAAAAATAAACGATGCTCCAAAGGCACTGGTCGTTCTAATTCTTCAACGACTTTGAGGTCAATCTCTCGGACACTTTGCATCCATTCAGCAAAGGAGTTAATATTTGGAATCGTCGCACTTAGACAAACAAATTTGATGTGTTGTGGGGCAAAGATGATGCTCTCCTCCCAAACTGTACCACGTTCAATATCGTTGATATAGTGAATTTCGTCAAAGATGACATAAGAGACATCCTGCAGTCTGTTAATGTCGTCAAAGATTGTATTTCGGAAGATCTCTGTGGTCATCAATAGAACTTGGGCATAAGGATTTAAGACCACATCCCCCGTGACAATCCCGATTTTGTCCCCATAATCAGATTGGAAATCTCTATATTTTTGATTGCTTAGTGCTTTTATCGGTGCGGTATAGATGACACGCTTATTGGTCTGAAGGCATTTTTCAACTGCATATTCTGCAATAACAGTTTTGCCAGCCCCCGTAGGAGCTGTTACAATTACAGATTGTTCGTGATTAATGGCTTCAATCGCTTCCTCTTGAAACCTATCTAGCGTAAAACCTTTATATTGCATCTATTTCCCTTATATCAATTTCATCTAATAAATAGTATAACGAATCACTATACTTATGTCAAGTAATTGATTGATTCGGGCAGAGGCATTCAATTGTCAAAATGCACTCTTGTAGAAGGGGTTTTCAACCTCGATTTCCCCAGTTTCTGTAGGATCGACCTCCTGGTCGCGACCGAGAGGTCGCTCCTACCTTAAAAATCTATGTGAGAATTTGCTCTTAATCGAAAATTGAATGCTTCCGGTTTTTGTATCTTGTCCTCATCGTAAATTTTTTAGTTGTTTTTTTTCGTGTTTTTCGCGTTTTTTAAAAAGTCTTTTCGATCTTGTCGTGGTATGGGTTTATGAAGGTTTTCTGAATTTACGAAATTCTGAAAAAAACAACTATGGTAAATTATACAATTAATTCTACATTCTGAGTTGTAGGAGCGACCTCCTGGTCGCGACCGGGAAGTCGTTCCTACAGAAGAGCCCGCACGGTCGCGACCAGGAGGTCGCTCCTACAGAAGAGGTGTATAATTATTTCAATAATTCACCATAAATGGCTTTTTTTGCCGTTTTTTTATGTTGTGTTTTCTGTTTTGAGAACAATAGATATCATGTATAATCTATTGGGATTCTATTGTTGAAATGTCTTCCAACAAAGAGACTTCGTGACGATTGAATGTCTTTGTTGATTCGGGGTGTAAAGTTATTGGCATGAATTGTGTAACTTTTTTCGCTTGTCTGAACCAGGATTTACAGATTACCAGGATTACCTTATCAAGGCTTTTTGATGCAGATTGATGTCAACTTTGCGAATAAAACCTGTTGAGGTAAATCCTGAAAATCTGGTAATCCTGAAAATCCTGGTTCAGACAAGAATGAGTCAACTCCTTAGTTTGACAAAATTCTACATTTAAACTACAAACACAAAACATGCAACAGATAGGAAGTGTAAAATGAAAAAATATTGTTTCCAATCTTAATGACACTGATTCTCACCTTCATCACAGCATGCAGCGACAACATCACCGTATCACATAAGGCACAAGTAGGACTTCCTAAAGAAGCAAAAGCACGGTTTGGTAAAGGGAAAATTGTGGGAGAGATGACGGCACCGTGCTGCTGTGGGAACCTCATCCAAACTATGTATAGATTGGGTTGAGTTCACGCAACCCTTAGATGTCATTTTGGACACAAACCCTCCACACATTGTAGGGGATAAATCAACGGTATGAACACCTTTACTGATTTGGTGATTCTATCTGTTTTGGTGTAATACACGTTTCAGAACGCCACTAACTTTACACAGCCGAAGAAGGAAATGTGTAAAGTTATTGAACATATTAATGAGGAAGGATGAAAATAGTTTTAAGATTCAGCTTTGTTATGGGTTTCATAGAAGAGAAAGTATAAAGCGAGATCAGCCATTGGAAAGACGAGGAGTAGCGTCAAGAATGCCATATTCTTTACACTTTTCTATGACAATTTTTTCATTCTTGCAGTTTTCCAAAATAAAGAAATTCTCCTTCAAATCTGCGATCTTGTTAATTGAAATACTCTGTTGATTTAGTTGTTCTATGAGAATCGTAGGTACAAAATAGAGTGTATAGGTATTATCGTCTATTGGATGAATCCCAATAACAACGTCTGATGTTGCAGTTGACTGTCTGTATGTTTTTACACTAGACTTATACGCTCTATCAACACCACCTCTTGATCCACCGGTAAAGGAAACTGATTTTTTCGCAGTTTTGACTTGGGCCCGGATAATATCTTCAGATCCATTCTCCTTACGCACGATGATGATATCATAAGTTGATAATGGTAAATCCACTAATGACACATTTTGATATTTTTTCATTAGAATTCCAACAACAATATGCTCATGAGCAAATCCATCTACTGATGCTTGTCTTCCTCTTTGTTCTGAGTTTGTCATGTCCTGCCTCTGGACTATTATTTCTTTAGGACTAAAATCCAATCCGTATTGATGCGTTCGTCTCTTGGCACTTTTATGAAGTGTTTGATAATCTCCGAACCGAAATAGGTCTCAACTTCAAACCCAATTTTCTCAGCAATGGGCATGAGATATTTCCAGTTTTCAAAAAGTTGTCCACGAATACGATTATTTCCTACGACAACAATATATCTACCATCTTTACGTAGAACATTATATACCTGTTTCAAGTTTTTTCGCATATCATCCAAGTATTTGTAAGCGATAAACGCGCGTCTCGGATCAATTTCAAAAATGTTTGCAATTACTCTGTCTGCTTCTGGTTCTCCGATTTCGTGTCGATTTTTATAATTTCGAACAGAAACACTTTCTGTACCCACATTTCGCTTTTTCAAAGCTGTTAGTGAGTCCTGCGCAAATCCGAGCCAATACATCTCCAATTGATGTGTTCTTGGATAGTCAACCGCATTGACATAAGGAGGAGAGGTTACTGCAAAATCAAAAGTGCCTCCAGCATACTTGATATTCCTTGCATCCATATCCTCTGGAAAATCAACCGAAATATCAGATGGACAACTTTTGGAAAACGCTAACATTTTTGGCACTTTGGTCAGAACTGATTTGGCAAAGCGATTCAGTGTATCGGATGGTTTTACCACTTTGTTCAATTTCTTCCGAATTACTGTTCGTGTACAATTGTCGTCAGCGTTGGAAACAGAACGGATGATAGATGATAGACAGACCTTGAAAAAGTCCTTTATTTCTTTGGTAGTATTCAGTTGGTGGATATGTTTTCTCAAATACGTTAATTCTAAGAGAATTTCTTTGTTGAACCAGTTGTCTCTGTATGGGAATTTAGGTAAGTCAGATTCTTTAACTTGTGAGGAATCATAATTAAGTATAGCCTCCAATAACAATTTTTGCGCGGACCTGAGTTCCTTTTCAGGTAGTGGAGTCACTTTTACTTTAGAGATGAAACGAGAAAATGGGTCAACATCTATGCCGACAGAATTACGTTTAGTAAGGAATGCTTCAACATTTGTTGTGCCACTTCCAGCAAATGGATCTATAATATTGTCATTTTCTTCAGAATAACGTTTGATGAGCCAACGTGGTAGTTCTGGGAAAAACTTGGCGGGGTATTTGTGCAAGCCATGGGTAAGAATACTCTGATCATGACTGATAAAAAGGAATCTGTCGCCATTCTTAGCAGGCAAGTCAACAGGTATTTCGCCATCCACTTGGATAATACTTTCACCAAATCCATTGAAAATTTGTTTAACTTTATCCATGGTTTCTTATTTCTGTTTCATATTTTGTTTCGGGAATTATAGCATAATTTACGTGTTGATGCAATATCATCAAAAGTTTGTGTTCAATGTTTGAAACGGGATTTGAAATTTGTAGACTCAATAATCCGTGAAAACCGCGTAATCTGCGATTTTGACAGATTCGGCATCACTAAATTGACATCGGGGAATGCCAAAAGAAGCAAGTACGTGTGGTATGATCCATGATTCATAACGTTGATTTATGGGTTTCGCTCGCTAATCCCAACCTACAAAACTGATTGACAGAACTGGCTTCATTGGAAGTCAATCAAGTTCAGTGCCACATCTTGGGCATTTTTCCTTCCATGTGGAGCGTCTGCCTTCACCACAACCGTGGCATTCGCCAAACGGGTGTTCATCCGGCTTCGCCCGGGCACCCCCCTTCTTATAGGTGATAATACGCCAGACTGTCTCACCGTCCTCTTCCCAGCAGTGCCAAACTCCCTCTTTTCTTCCATCTGATGACGTACCATCGTGTTTCTTGTAGGGACCCGCGCCCCATTTGCGATTACCATTTTCATGATAGCATATCTATTCACCTTCATACTTATTATCACGGAAGAACGCCTCGCTTGCTTTGTTTCCATTTTTGTGGTACAGAATCCATTTACCCTCCTTCTTACCGTGAATGAAGTTTCCCTCACTTCGTTTCTGTCCATTAGCAAAATAAGTTATCCAATAGCCGTGCTTTTTGCCATCAACCATCTCACCTGTATCACGTAGACTTGCCATGATTCACCTCTCGTGCGGAATAGAAAATGTATGTTCATTTTTAGGAATACCTGTTATAAGTTCTCATCAAGATATCCCTCAAATTTCTTTATCGTTTTCGGACCGATACCTTTGATCCCTTTTAGTTTGCCTTCATCAATTGCTGTTTTGAGTGAAAGCAGACTATCAATTCCTACCTCATGATACAGAAGTTTAATCGTTTTTGGGCCGAGTCCGGGGATAGGGACAAGTTCAACAATTGTCTGCGGGACATCGCTTGCGTATTCTTGTAATTTAGAACATGTACCAGTTTCAACATATTCCGTGATGATGGTAGCGACTATATCTCCAACACCTGGAATTTCCTCTTGCAATCGTCCTTGCGCGACCAATTCTGTCACAGATTCCTCCATACGAGAAATTATATACGCTAAACGAGGGTAGCGCGATGCATGGTCTTCTGGGTAATCGGCAACAATCAAAATGGTATGGAGTTCCATCAGTTTTTGTGCAATTTCACCGTTGGTTAGTCCCACGGCACCTTCTTTTTCATCAGTAGCAGATTCGTTTTCTTGTGATGTCTCTTCTTTAAAACGAAGAACATTAAGGATTGCTTCAGCTCGTTCTTTCTGAACAGCAAAATCATAGGGACTCATACCAGAAAGGTTGCGAATCGTTTTATCCGCACCATGCCTCAGCAGACAACGAATAACGCCAATTGACGCTAAAGCAGCAGCAATATGCAGCGGCGTTTCTCCATCCATGTGTCCAAACTCCAACTCAGATTCCCCTTTTTTGGCACGCTGATTCACTTCAGCACCATGCTCAATTAACATTTCAATTGCACTGAGTTGATTTGCTTCTGCAGCGTTGTGCAAAGGAGTCTCCCCACCTTTCGGCATACCGTGATTTACATCTGCCCCAACATCTATTAAGTACTCACAAAACCTTAACTCACCATCTCTTGCAGCGAAACTCAACAAAACACCTTCAGAAAAAACATCGTGATTGACATTACCTCCTTGTTCTATCAGGTATTTAGCAATATCTACGTTTCTCTCAAAATATGCCCACATGAAAGGCGGAATCCAGCTGTAGTTTGGATCTGCCCCATTTTCCACAAGTACCCGAACTTGCGCCATATCACCACGTTTTGCTGCCTCAATTAGACTTTCTCCAAGTACTTTCTTACTTTTCATTTTCCCTCCATGTATATATTTTTGCAGGAACATTAGATGTCACTGGTAAGGATAAAACTCCAATTCCATTCTGCCATTCTGTGATGCACGACTGTCGCAGAAGCAGAGGGAGAAATCTCATGATGCTTCAGTGCTTCAAGCAGTGGATGATCTTCAGAAACACAAAACATGTGGACATGATCATCAACAGGCCCGGCATATCCTTGCTCCGCACAAGGACCGAACTGCACATGTAACAACGGCATCGGATTACCAGTACTTTGGAGAATAATGTCCTTTTTGCCCTCCAAAGATAGGTAAGAAACATCTCCAAAGAAACTTTGTAAAATAGGTTCAACCTTCCGCATCTGCATAGTATCTAATGAAATGATCTCTATTTTTGTTGCGATAGACATCGGGGCAAGTGGGAAATGTCTTAGCATGAGTGCAACGCGGTTCATGCGTTTTCTGTCTGTATCCATAGAAATACCATACGCACGAGAACAGAGCGGATGTAGTTTTGGAAATGCATGAACGAATATTGAGAGTGGGACATAACGTCCACGATATTCGGGATGAACTTTCAAGTCACACAGATACCATACCTTCTTTGGTTCTTCGTTTGGTGCAGGTGGAATGCTACGTAAAATTGTCGCCGCTACCGCAACAACACGTTCCCCATCCAGGGCAACATAGTAGTGGAGCTGCCCCATACGTGTAAAGAAAGCGAAATAATCCTCACCGTGGTCAATCTCAAACCGATCATCACCTAAGGGATAACTCGTACCCTTTTCTAAATCCGCGACTTTGGATTGGAAACTCTCCCACTCCTTACTACTTAATTCTCGAATATCCAAATTGCGATTGATCATTTTCTGCTATGATGCCCGTGTATGCGGCCCTCGTATATCACGATAAATTCTACGCTTTCGTGCTTTGTAAAGTCCTTCATAAAGCGTATTGAAAACATAAGCACCGAGACGTAATCCTTGCTCAATGTAGTATCTGTTCTCCACATTTTCTTTCCATGCAGGACGAAGCACATCAAAAAAGTCGTCCGCATGTTTTACGTCAAGTTCTTCGTGAAGATTATAGTGAATCAAATTTTGTTCAAAAATCCATCCTTGTTCCACAACCTGTTTCCCGATCCAACTTGCAATGTCTGAAAACATCAATTCAATGATACCCATAACACCCGCACCAATCAAGTATTCATCCATGACGCAAGCACCGACAAGTATCGTATTAAACGCGCGCACTTCTTGCCACATTGCACGTTTGCTAATATCTTCGGGGGTGATGTCTGCCAACCGCTCAAGAAAAGCAAGAAATGTCCTCTCATGCATCAAAGATGTATTGCCCTCACCGTGTTCTTCCCAAACATTACGCAGCACCTCCAAACGCAATTCAGCAGTCGGAATCTTGGCAGCAAGAGCTGCCATCGGACGGTTGAAGAAGCCAACAGCAAAATAAAATTGGATTTGTGTTTCTGTAAAATCTTCCAACTCAAAAGCACCTTCGCGTAGAGATTTGAAATATGGATTCATCCACACATCTGTTTCTTTCAAAATGTTTTCTATACAAGCATTCATCTGTGTTTATCTCCTTTTTGCTACATGTACACTGGAATAAAAAAGACTGCGTTCCGCAGCCAGCAACCTATCACCCCACGCCTGATCAAAATCAAAAGTATCCCCAAAGTATGTTGAAAGATCAGTATTATTATTTAACTGACGATACAGAACGATCGCATCTGACCTCATCCCGTTTTGAAGATGTTTGATCAGTGATGCTATTTCAAACAGCGGCATCCAATCCATGATATTGGACAACGATATTATATCATAACGTTGAAGATCTGAAACATCAATAAGTGTGCCTTCAATCATTTGGAAGTGATAATCTGTTGGAGGTGAGACAAGGTAGTAAGGAAGACACTCCGGACGTGATAGGTAATATCCGAGAAACACATGATGTAAAAAATAATTATTGAATGCTTGAGGCGATGAAAGTCCTTTTTCAAACAACGACTGAAAGTATCGCGGATAACTCCCTCTTTCAGCATGCTGTGTAGCCTCCTGTCCAAACATGGTATTCAGTAGTTCGTCACCAAAAAAGAGATCAAACACTACTGACCAATACCTGTTTGAGAAAAGCAATTCTGACACATTTGCAAGTTGCCCATTTTCTTCAAACAATCTGAGTATATCTGCTTCGTCAGCAACAAGATCAAATATAAACTCGCGTAAACCGCGGAATAGGGATTCAAAGTTACCACATTGATTGAGACCTTTTGGATTGCTGCTTCCAATATTAAATCTTTGACACCGTGTCGCTTCATCGGTGTGCAAAGCACGCATTTTTTCACGAACCCTATCCAACTGCGCAGGATTAAAATCAACCAGCGTCATACGCAAATCGGGGAACAGTGCTTGTAGTGTCAAGGCAGTGCAGCCACCAGAAGCGATGAGTAGAACGTTCTTTGCATTTGTTAAACGGACTAACTCCGCTTCTATCATCGGGTCTTCTCTGACAACCGCGAACTGTACCTTATTGTTCCGCATCTGCCACAACTCCAGAGAATGTTTCGATTGCTTTGTATAATACTATATGCGTAATTTACTTTTACAAATGCGAATCAAGGTAATCCTCAATTTTTTCTAACGTTTTCTTACCGATACCCTTGAAACCTTTGAGTTTACCTTCATCAATCGCTGAACGTAGCGATGCAAGACTAATAATTCCAACATCTTCGTATAAACGTTTGATTGTCTTTGCACCCAACCCCGGAACAGGTACGAGCTCTGTAACCGTCTGCGGTATGTCACCTGCATATTCCTGTATTTTTGAGCACGTTCCTGTTTGGAGATATTCGGTGATGATCGTCTCAACGATTTCGCCAACACCGCCAATCTCTTCTTGTAACCGCCCCTGATCAACAAGATCCGCAACGGATTCTGGAAAACGTGAGATAGAATGTGCCAAACGCGGATATCTTGAAGCGTGGTCTTCAGGGTAATCAGCAATAATCAACAAAGTATGAAGCTCAATTAATCTATTAGCAATTTCATCATTGACGCGCCAACGGATGCGCCCCTTTTCATCCGTATACGACTCGTTATTATTGTTCATTTGTATTCCACCTTAAAATCTGAATTGTGGTATCCCACAGCGCAACTGCCAAATATTCACCATTGGGCGAAAAAGCCAACGCTTGAATACCAGTTGGATAGTTTACCCACATGATAGATTCACCACCAGGTACTTTCCATATTCTGAGATTTCCTTTCTCATCGCCAGAAGCAAGATATTCTATTAAACCTGAATTCCTGTTAGGTGCAAACGCAAGGGCCCGTGTCCAATACGCTTCAAAACCTGACTTTTGAAGTAGCTGAGCCCCTGTTCTTACATTCCAAACACGGATTCCAGATTTAGCGTTGAGCTGTGTATCTACAGCAAGCATCTGACCGCTATCTGAAAATATTAAGTTCCACACCCCAAGGATTTCACCAGTGTTGAAAACACGTATAGGCCGCTTATTATTCCGTAGATTCCATATCTCAATAATTGTGCAATGTCCCTCACCATCGCGGTATGTACCTTCGGCAGCAGCGACTAAACATTTGCTTGGAGATATTACCATACCGTTTCGGACAGGTAATTGTGTTTGCAAATCACGAATTTTCCAAGGCGTTATTTCTATCTTATTCTGGTTGTTTCTCTCAGAATTAATGCATGCATAAGAAAAACGCCACAATTCAATTTCATTACCACCTGCTGTCAATGCTACAAGATGGCTATCTGATGAGAAAAAACCGTTCTGATATTGCCTTTTCAATTCACCACCTGTGTTAATAAACTGAAAATCTTCACCAGTTTCCCTCAACTTAATCCCATTGCCATTTGATATATTTAAAACAGAGATCCCACCATTTGCTTTTGGAATAATAATAGAATTGATTCTGGGCGTATAAGCACACCACTGATCTTCTCCAATCCTACAGATCAAGCGTTTCTGACGTTTCTGAATTTCCCATTCTACGATGCTGCCCCCCATTTCATGTACGACTAACTTTGTACTGTCATTATTGAAAGTAATGCTTTTCGCCACCTGCGGCAATAACTTATCAAGGCGCGGGGACCGCTTCTCACCAAGATGAAAGACAGACTCCAAAGAGGTGCCATGAACTGACAAACATAGTAGACTAAAAAAGAGAGATAAGACGATTTTTTTCATAAGAGAAAATGGTAGGGCAGAGGTATAAAACCCCGCCCTACAATACCGGTTTATTTGCTACTCATAAAGTTCCGTAGCAGTTTCACCTTTGGCAAAACGGTGTGCAGTTTGCACAGCGGAATCGTTGCCCGTACTCCTACGCACATCCGTTGCCCAACGTGCCAATCCAACGATCAATTGATTCCTTGCTGGATGTGTGTCACAGTAATGCCATTCCCTATCCACTATATGGATGGTACTGAGTATATCCTCACCATGATCATCCTTTAGAATACATTGCCCCATTTCTGAAATTAACTTTTCTGCAGAACAACCAGCATTCAGATATTCACGCGTCCTTCGTCCAATTTCTTGAACACGAACAGACTCTATGCCGTCAATAATCTCAGCCAGTGCGGCATCCTCATCAAGCACCTTAGATGTTGAAGACGATCTCACCTCGGTAATCGGTTGATGACGTATATTTAGCCAGCGGTTAGCATAAAATCTCCATCCGCAATGATAGAGTGCTCTCGCAGCAGTTTTGACACTTCCAAATCTAAGCACCTTTCTGATATTAGCGGCTAATTCCATCTCTTCTTGTAAATCCCACCAACCAGGACTCATGTTGACAGGTGTTCTTGCCATCCTATCAGCGGAAGTCATAACCATCGTTGAAGCAATTCTATCAATGGATACACCATCCGTGAGCACTTTTGTTATAGCATCAAAAATTGTGTCTATATCTCCACTGACCAAATCAGCGGATAATCCATCTTCGTCAAAGTCAACGTCTGCATCAGGTGATTTTTCCTGCGGAAGATCATCAAAGATATGATTAATTCCTTCCAATTTTTTGAGTGCTTCACGAAGCCGTTCACCCGGTCTGCCACGCCCCTGTCCAAGTATCTTCGCACTGAGATTGCAGACTAACTCACCTGTAATATCCCAGCCCCATTCATCCAGCAATTCAGCCAGATGGCACAGATCAATAAGATTTCTGGAACTGGTAAGAAAAAACCATTCGGACGCACAATCTAAGAAAAGCGGGATGAATTTGTCTTCATGCCCCCCTAAATGTCTCGCAGTAATCAGACATTTTTCTATGCCTTCCCACTCTTTATCCACAGTAAAAACTCTAATCCAGTTTTCAAGTTTTTCCCAGTCAACCGGAGGGGGTAGAGGTTGGCGATCAGGACGATCATGATGTCCACCTGCAGCATGGGTCGCCGCCATCATCAAGGGAATCAGACGATCCTCAGCTTCATACATGTGAGCGACTTTAATGCCATGCATAAACGTTGCGACACGCCCACCCCCTGCACGAAATCCTTCACCGGTAATAATATGAGGCACCATGTGCTTCACCATTATCTCCAATGTCTCTTCTTCAGATACGCCTTTTGCCAACATAATAGCAATGGCTTTGGAAAGCGTCCAACTATCGTGTGAAAACAAACCCTCTTTTAGCAACAGGAAGTGGGCATCATCCCGTTTCTTACCACCACTGCCGACATCCACATAGATATCGCCATTGCGAACTTCAACAGGGAACGTAGCAAGGTCGTCACAACCACCAGTGAAACAACCACCGCCCTCCATGTCGTAACTCCAACCGTGCCAATCACACGATAACACGCCTCTTTTGACATGACCTCTTATTAGCGGATACCCCATGTGCGGACATTGGTTGTCGGTTGCGTAAACATTACCTTCATGCTCAAAAAGGGCAATACTATGTCCCTCAACTCTGACCGCCCGCGGTTTTCCCTCTGCTATATCCCCACGGGCAGCAACTTTAACAAAATTTCCATTTTCTGATAACACTGTTTTTATCTCCTATTTTTATCGGTTTGAGAACCCCTCTCTTACCAATTTAAATACAAACAAACTATTTCGTCTGTGTCAATTCATTTAGAAACATTTCTACCGATTTCCGTTTCGCTTTCTTAGCGTAATCAAGCGGTGTGTGTCCTGCATCATCACGCGCATTCAGATCAGCACCGTGCTCAATCAACAACTTTGCTTGGTTCTTACCAACACCCTTCTGTGCAATGAAGTGTAGCGGCGTTTGTCCTTTGTCATCGGTAACATTCGGGTCAGCACCGTTTGCTAACATACAGGCGATACCGTCAGTCAAACCCCGTTGTGCAAGCCAATGTAAAGGTGTCCACATGCCACGCCGATGTTCTTGAGGCGCATTAATATCCCTACCTTTCGCAAGAAAACCTTTCACCAACGCATCAAATCGCTTAGGCCCCTGCCCTATCAACACATACCAATCCCGCAAATTGATCTCATAACCTAAGTCAATGAGCAGATCAACAATCGCTAGCTGCTTTGATTGAAGTGCTATCTCAAGCAGCGGCATCGTCGGCCCAACCTGATAAACATAAACATGTCCACCAGGCACAACCTCTGTTTGTTCGTCATGCACCTTTGATGGCCCAGAGGATGGGATAATATAACCTTCTGGTGCTCGCATATTTATCCTAAGATTTAGCAATTCAGAATTTTTTTGGATCTCTGCCCTAGCTTGTTCAACGTACCCCATCACACAATAGAGAACAACATCACCTTCAGCACCTTGGTCAAGCAGATATTTGCACACCTCAGGCCGTCTTCGCATCGTCCACTGTGCAGCTGTTCCCCAATGATCACGGTCGCGGAGATTTATGTCCGCACTATGCTTGAGAAGCAGTTCGGCAATTCGAGGTGTCGCCGCAAAATGAAGCGGAGACATGCTATCGCAGCCCAGTGAGTTAACAACATCCGGATTTTCACGAATCAACGCCTCAAGCGTTTCAAACATATCTAAACCCGCTGCAGCGTGTGCGTCAACCGTAGCACCGCGTTCAATTAGATACGCAGCTAATTCTCTGTTGTAACCAAGCATTGCTCCCGCTGCATGCTGCAGTGCTGTTGTTTCACCTGCCCACCAAGAACTCTTAGCGTTGATGTCCGCACCTGCATCAAGCAGCACCTCCACAAGCGGACGATTGACCATTGAAGCAGCAAACACAACTGCGGGAGAATCAAAGACAAACCAAGGCTCATCTATGAAATCAAGAAGTTCCTCATTATCTGCTAACAAAGTTTTGACCCGATCCGCATCCCCTTTATTTACCGCTTCAATATATTCCGCACGTGGTAAGTGCCAAGTATTTTGGCTCATCAGAGATTACTCCTCAAAAACCTCAATTGTTGTTCTGCCTTCAGCGAAACGCATCGCTGTCGTAGCCGCAGATTTGTTGTCCGTGTTAGAACGGATATCCGTGACATAACGTGCCAAACCTATCAGAAGCTGCGGTTGGGCTGGGTGACCATCGGCATGCTCCCATTCCTCAAACACAGTACGCAATGTCGGCAATACTTCACTGCCCGTATCATCCCAAAACACTGAATGACCAATCTCTTTGAGTAAACGATCAGCAGAATAGCCCGCATTGAGATAACCGAGTACCTGCGGCCCCACATCCTGCACGTTCAGTGACTCAATCGTATTGATAATTAACTTAACCCCTTCTTCTTCATTTGCAACATCAAGCTTTTCCTCTCCCAAAGGTTCACTTAGTGGACGTGGAATAATATTAATCCAACGGTCCGCAAAGATTTGCCACGCAACATGGAATAATCCTTTCGCTGCAACAAGGTTTCCACCCACCTTACGTGCACTGCGTAAAGCGGAGGCAAGGTTCAATTCCATTGTTAAGTTCCACCAACCCGCATCTACATTGACAGGTGTGTTCGCCATACGATCTGCTGCAAGGAGTACCAATGAAGTTATGACTCTATCCAAATTGACACCATCTACTATGACTGCCTGTACTTCCTCAAAGGAACGTTGTATATCAACACTGGTAAGTGCTTCTACAAAACCATCTTCGTCAAATTTGTTAGTTCGTTCCAAAGCAGCATTTTCAACAGTGGGCAACATCTCCCTCATAAGGGTTATCGCATCTCTGCGGTAACGCTCAGGATCCCCCGGGTGGTGTCCGACAAGGTCCGCACCGAGATAGAAAAACAGGTCTGCCGTTCTGTCCCATCCAAACTCGTCTACTACCTCAGACAAATAACTCACATAAAGCGGAATTTGAGGGTTATCAATAAAATGCGGTTCAACAACACACTCAAAAAGTAGTGGACGCAATTTCTCCGCATCCCCTTTATGGTAGGCAGTAAACAAGCACCGCTCAATGCGGCCAGCTTGTCCCTCATAAGAGAAAATACGTATCCAACGTTCTATCTTTTCCCACGCCACTGGCTCAGGTAATGGCACAACTTCAAGACGTTGACGTGCTTCACCCGCCGCAGAACAAGCAGCAGTTGTTATCGCAATCAGCCTATCTTCGTCCTCATATCTACTTCCCACTCTAAGTCCGTTAATGAGCTTGGAAACATCATCACCACCACCTTCTGCCCCATGAGCACTCGGAATATGTCGGGCAACGTGTTCCAGAATGGAACCCATTACATCTTCCTCCGACACGCCTCCTTTCAATAAGAGGGCAATTGCCTTAGACATCGTCCATCGGTCTTCACTCAAAAGCCCTTCTCGAAGCAGTTTCTTATGCTCTTCTGCACGACGGTACGTCATATCTCCAGGTTCAATCCAAATCTCATCGCCTCGGATATCAACCGGAAAAACCTTCAAATCATCACATTCAACATGAAAACAACCGCCACCCTCTAAATCAAAACTACGACGGTGCCAATCACATGTGAGAATACCATTACGTACCGTACCTCGTGTCAGAGGATAACCCATGTGCGGACACTGGTTATCGGTAGCGTATATCTTACCATCAACGTTAAAGAGAGCGATACTCCGTCCCTCTCCCATCTTAATTGCCTTCGGTTTACCCTCTGGCACTTCGCTTAATTCTGCTACTTTCACCCAAGCGGGTGTTCTGTTTTCCATAATTACTTCCTTAATTGTTATTGATTCTCAAATAACGGTTAATGATTTTGATTCACATAGACACTCTACACCAATTCCCAACTTTATTTCGGATGATATGCCAACTCAGTTTGAAGCGCGTTCACGATAGTCATAATGTTATGCTGCATCATCTCAATGTATGTTCCTTCTGGTGTACCGGGGGATCCCATCGCATCCGAAAAAAGACGATCCCTATAGCAACCTTAAAACCTTTCGCTTCAACTGCAGCCTGCACAGATTCAACCCCCTGCTGTGATGATGAGGTATCAACAAACATCGTTGATATATTATTTTCAACAATAAACGCTGCCAACTCCCTTACATCAGCGATACCTACCTCGTCCTCTGTGTTGATACCCAACAGACCGCGCACCTCAAATCCATAAGCACTTCCCAAATAACCGAACGCATCATGTGTTGTAACAAGCACTTTTCGTTTCGTTGGTATCTGAGCTGCAAGCTTTTGCATATCATCATGCAAGGTTTCTAAAGTCGTCAAGTATTTTTTCGCATTAGAACGATAATACTCTGCGTTGATCGGATCATAATGTACTAACGTGTCACGAACCCTTTCCGTTGCTTTCATCCAGAGGGTCACATCATGCCAAACATGAGGATCATACCCCCTAAGAATTCTGAGGCTTCGCGCAGCTTTGAACGTTCAATCCCATCTGTGACCACAACGGCCTTCCTTTTCTCTGACATCTTATCAAACACTGCACCCGTTATCCTCACTTCCAGATTCAACCCGTTGTAAAAGATAATATCCGCATCCATAAACAACTTTGTATCCCTCGCACTCGGTTTGAATAGATGCGGATCAATACCTTCTCCTATGATACCTGTAACATCAATCCTGTCGCCACCAACATGTTTCACAATATCGGTTATCATGCTTATAGTTGCAACGACGTTTAACTTCTTCACAGTAGTAATTTCCTTGGGCTTTTCGCTTTGACACCCCAACGAAACTATAATCAGAAACACCAAAAAACATGAATTCAATTTGTACAATTGTCGATTCATTCACTAACTCCTAAATATTTATTATGATGACCTCAAAAAAGTTATACCAATTTTAATTATTCAGGACTTACGCATTCCCCTCGCTTGCTATTCTTAGCCCCCCGCTTGCGGGGGGTTGGGGGGTCGGGATAAAGGGGGGTAAATCCCTGAAAATGACAAAAAATCCGGGATAAAATCCTTGAACAAACAAAATTCTAAACAGGAACACCCAAATTTGCGTAAGTCCTGTTATTTTTATTCCATTCTTCCGTAGATCTGGTAGAGCGAAGCGAAACCCATAAATCAACGGTATGAATGCCTTATGGCATTCCCCGGGTGTAAACTTAAGAGTCTTATATATTGTTGGCGGGGTTTCTAACCCCAATTTCTTGAGCAAAACCTGTCCAATCGCGGTTAGAAACCCCGCCAACAAGAGGTTCATTTCTAAAATTGACCCTTATGGGTTTCGCTGCGCTCTACCCGGGGAATGCTCTATAGCATTCATACCGTTGATTTGGACCTACGGAAATGGTAAATTATAAAGTAAAAATAAAAATGTCATTACTTTACTTTGAAATATGATTTCATAAAATAACAACAGTTCAAATAATAATAACGATTATGCGTTGTTAAAAGTTACGTTAAAAGTTAATTTAACGTAAACTGTATTCTATTGAAACGCTGCGCAACTTGCTTAACCTTAGTTTTAACCTTCTTGGGAGACTCCCCAGAAAGTGCCTGAAGAATACAATCTGCGATGGCAGGCGCATCCTCCGTTGTCATCCCCCATCGCGTAACTTCTTGCACACCAAGACGTAACGCATTTGTACCCGCTTCAGCAGATACATTCATGCCGCCTGCTATAATATCGCACGCCTCCAGACGATTTGCCATCTCACTACCATCACCATAAGCATCTACAATAGGTATCAGTGTATGAGACTCTGTGAAACCGAATTCAGCAGCGAGCATCGGCACACCCCGCTCTTCCAACGCACTCCCCAATGCTTTCGCGTTAGCCACAATTGCATCCGCATGTGCAGCACCACACACCATCCACTCCACAAAAGTGCCTGCCAATGCCGGCAACCGACTAAGATGGTGATTACTCATCAATAATGGATAAAGCGAAGCCCCAATACGTTCCGCGATAGATTTATCGTTTGTTAGAATCATGCCCCCTTGTGGACCAGCAAGGGTCTTATGCGTACTGGAAATAACAACATCCGCACCCTCTGCAAGTGGAGACTGAAATCTACCACCAGCAATCAAACCTATCACATGTGCTGCATCGTAAATCAGATATGACCCCGAATTTGCTTGACGCATCGCGCTTTTCAATTCAGACACAGGTTGTGGAAAAAGAAATACACCTGAACCTATATTGACGATTTTCGGTTTGTGTTTCCCAATCAGTTCAACCGTTGCAGGCAAATCAATGTTTGACCTATCGTCATCCCACGGAATCGGTATTGACTTCGTGTCTACTTTCAAAGGAGACTCTGCAAGTTTTTGAGCATAACCGTGTCCATTTTCAACCTCTAACGCTGTAACTCCCGGTTCTCCCAAGGCAAATGTCGCTGCAATTCCCGCGATGTTACCAGACAACGGACGAAAATCAACATATTTTACATCAAAAAGCTCCTTCGCTAATTCATGCGCATAAATCTCTATTTCCGCAATATAACGGTTACCTTTGTAGGTCCGTTGATTGAGATCAATACCCTTATAACTCCCGTACCGCTGAGATAACCCTTCATCAAATAGTTCTTCTACCAATGGTGAAGGCGTATTTTCGGATGCAATAAGATTCAAACAGTCTTTTCGATATTCATGATGGTTAGTAAGAAGTGAATTCAGTTTTTAAATTTTCTGGTTAGGGGTCATTCAGACGCATCCCGCAATAGAGAGAAATTGGATTATGTTTTCTATCAGAAATAGATAAGGGACTGATTCAATCTTGGGAAATACTGAAAGCGATTCAAGTCGCTTCAGAGAACCCAATCTTTACCACAAAAGAATTAACGAAGACAAAAAAATAAAGTTTCTTATTTCTTGCAGTTCGAAAAAACTTTACACACCCAAAATCTCAGGGTTATTTAGTTTTAGGTTTTTCTGAACCATTTTATCACAAATGTTAATGTATTGTCAGGTTAGATAACCATCAATAATCCGACATGGTAGTAGGCACGCTCCGCGTGCCGTTTTTAGAGCAGATCACGGCACACAGCGTGTGCCTACTACTTTGCACTGATGCAATCATAACTAACCATTAGTTAAACTCATTGAAATACAATTTATAAAACTAAATAACCCTGCAAAATCTTCAAAACTGTTGAATCAATTCAGCAAATAAAGTATACTTTTAATATTTGAAAATAAGTGTTAGGTTTCTTGTTAGAGTTCTATAGTCTTGAACTCACTTAAAGACCGTATATTTCAATCTGTTACCACATACTAACTACATAATTTAACAAATACCAATGGGCATATTGGTGTAATTTACAAAACCTAAGGAGACTTTTTTAATGAAAACCAATACATTTCAAATGACTTTTATTATTTTTATGATCGGTATCGTATCCCTTCTCAGTGCCTCTAATGTCTTCGCTGACGCACATGAAAGTGAAGGTGACATGGCACCCGAAGCCGAAGCAATGGAAGAAAAACCGGGGGTGACAGGATGGTTCCAGATCGATATTGATAGCTTAGGCAGCTATTTCTTGATTGGCGCAAACCACCCAATTGGTGATAGTGGCATCTCAATCGCTTCTAATATATATATAAATGAAAAACACGACATAATTCCAGATAATCCAGATGATCCAGATGATATGCACAGTCATGATATTCACAGTCATAGATACTTAGGTGAATTTGACCTCGGTGTGACAGTCCCTATTGTATCTTCTGATAGTTTATCATTAGCATTGCAGCCGATGGTAGGTATCGGATTTGACTATACCGGTGAAGATGGACCTCATGCACTCTATCCGCAAATATTTGCGTTTCTGAACGCACCTAACATCACCTTTTTCCACTGGACAATCGGGACAGTTTATTCCGTTTTTGATGATATGCGCAGTAATGAACTTTACAACCGAAGTTTTCTTACCTACTCCCTGACTGATACTATCGCCATCGGTCTTCAGTTTGAAACAGTGTTCGTTTTTGCAGATGAGCTGGATAAACCGCTGAAATTAAACGTTGGACCACGGATCAACATCGCCTATGGGACAGCAAATACGCTTGGTATATACGTCGGGTATGAAACTAAAAAAGCCGAAGGAGATTCAGGATTCACCGGTAGAATGAATTTCACCCGTGTCTGGTAGGAAAAGGTTAGAATAGGCGCGGAAGGTTACAATAAGCGCGGTATGGTATATAGTAGACTTTAGAATTAATTGGACATTATGTTCGGCAGAATACGCGTATGGTATTCTGCATTGGTTAGGAAACCGCACCTACCGGGTTTAGAAAAAATTGTTGGAGGGGTTTCTAACCCCGATTGGACTGGTTTTGCTCAAGAAATCGGGGTTAG
>JAAXHO010000148.1 GCA_012270795.1 Candidatus Poribacteria bacterium | reverse complement strand
ACATTCTGAGTTGTAGGAGCGACCTTTGGTCGCGACCCGGGAAGTCGCTCCTACAGAAGATGTGTATAATTATTTCAACAATTCACTATAAGCAAAATAGAATATTACACAAATATAATTAACTGGCACAAGTCGTTATTGTCGGTTTGATATTCCCTTTGTCTGAACCAGGATTTTCAGGATTACCAGAATTACCTACCCAATAACGCATCAGCCGAAATATAACGACTGCCAAACGTTAACATTATTTTCTCATGAATAAATTTATATTTTGCCCTGGAACTGGAACGAAGTTTATCAGGATACACAAGATAATACGCGATACTTTCTGCCATATCCTCATCAGGATTCCCTTGATACGCATAATCTGATACAAATTCACTGCGGTCTTTCGTTGTTGACCATCCAAATGGGTCGTTTGGGTCTTCATACCAGCCACCCAATAATATCCATTCCTGTTGTAGCTGTTCTGAGAAAAGATACGACCATAAAAAATGCGTCTTTTCGTGGGCAATGAGGCGGCGAACATCATCTATATTGGATAAGCCAAAAAGATATTCGGCAAACTCAATATAACCATTGTGTGTCCATGAAAACGCTAACGGCCGAATATTTCTATCAATCCTACGTACAACATATCTTAACTGTGGAATCTTATGTAATGCCTCAGGGAATTCCTCAAATATCGATATCATAAGCATGAGATCCTTGTTCTCAAATTCTGAATAGTGTTGGGCTGTCTCATTTGTCGTGTATTGGGTCAATAGAGCATAAGAAGGTATGTCTACAATAATGCCGTATCTTTCTTTCATTATCAGTTTGAGTGCCTCTCTATTTGTGCCATCCTCCGTAATGAGATGAACGACAATATAAAAAAGCCGTTTGTCTATTAACGAGGGATTTTGCGTTCCATCTCTTGTAAATACATCCCTACCCACAGTGACAGAAGTTTGTCCTGTTTGAAAGTCAATGTTAATTTCTTTCGGCAATTCATCGCTGATGTGCCATATAGATACAGGGATATTTAAAGTTGGAGCAATAGATTTTAGTATTTTTAAAAGCGTCTGCGCATGTTTTGTTGTCCAAGTAGAATCTAAACTAACAGAATAATTCTGTTCCAACTGTAGAATCGGATCGCCTTTTTTAGTAGCAAAACGAGATGTAGCACAACCTAATTGCAAAACAATGATTGAAAACAGAAGAAGATAGATAATTTTTCGCATGATTATAATTACTCTTGTGTGCCGCGTCGCAACCGAAACGGATCGCTTTTGACAATCTCTGTTATCAAAACAGAAACCTTGTAATCATTAACCTCAAGTTGAGCAACGATATGATCCACAGTCGGTTTGTCGTAGAATTCTAATCCTCTACCTAACGCATAGATTAACATTTTTTCCGTTAAACATTGGGCAAACTGCTTTTTCCTATCTTTGAGAATCTGCTTTAAATCTGCAATACCATTGAATGTAGTACCATCAGGGAGTTGCCCAGAAGCATCAATCTCTTGTTCGCCCTCTTTTTCACGGAACTTACCGATAGCATCGTAGTTTTCCAACGCAAAACCGATAGGGTCCATTTTCGCGTGGCAATTTGCACACGCAGGGTCTTCGCGGTGTTGTTCAAGCCGTTCCCGCAAAGTTGTTCCAGTGATCGCATCATGATCCTCCTCCAACTCTGGAACATCAGGTGGCGGCGGTGGAGGAGGTGTACCAAGCAGCTGCTCCAAAACCCAACGCCCCCTTTTCACAGGTGAGGTGCGCGTCGGATTTGAGGTCACTGTCAATACACTGGCTTGCGTCAGAATACCACCCCGTTTGGAATCTTTCAAAGCAACGCGTTGGAGCGTATTCCCTCTGATTGCTTCCCCCTTGTCATTTTTCCAAATGCCGTAATGCCACGACAAACGCTGGTTAACAAAGGTATAGTCCGCATCAAGCATATCCAGAATACTCCGATCCTCTCCAAAAATTGACGCTAAAAATGACTCCGTTTCCTTTAGCATATCCGCTCGTAGTTTAGGATTGAAAGTCGGGAAGTATTTCGGATCCGGTGCAACTGTATCTAACCGTTGAATTTGCAACCACTGCAAACCAAAATTGCTTGCCAATTCGCTTGCTTTCGAATCAGCAAGCATCCGCTTAACTTGTGCTTCAAGGTTTTCGGTCAAACGGTTGTTCTCAGCAAGCTCAAGCAGCTCATCATCTGGAATACTGCTCCACAAGAAATAGGATAGGCGTGAAGCAAGCTGAAATTCGTTGATAGGACGTGGTTCCTCGGTGTGAGGACGATCATCTAACTCCAACCGAAATAAAAACTTAGGAGAACAGAGAATGACCTTAATCGCTTGTTGAATCCCTTCTTCCCACTTTGTCCCATCCGCTTGCACAGTTTCTACAAACTGCGTGAGCTGCTCCACCTCTTTCTTACTCGGCAGACGGCGATATGCTTTACGAAGCAACCGAGTCAGCACTTCGCGCGTCTGTTCTATTTGTGGAATATCAGGTGTGCATGCAAGTATTTTTAGGTGTGATTCAGGCCTTGTCTCTAACGGTCCCACAGACGTGATAGACCGGATTTTGAGCACTGCTTGCGATTCGTCCCGCTCAGGTTTAACCATAGCAATGCCCGCGTTATCAATATTTGAAATGCCGCTAACCAGAAATTTAATCGTTTGAAGCTTATTCGGATCACGCGCAGTAATCTCAAATATCTTGAGAATCTTCATCCTGTTTCTTTTCTTAGTGTCATAACCAACTAACCGGGCAAGCTCATCTTGTGGGGACACATCTTCCAGCATGCTACCTTGAAGCAATAGCGCAACCTGAACCGGAGTTTCACTGTCCGTTTCTGCATAAAGCGTCGCGCGGAGATATGTTTCCGCATCGGGTAAGAGCTTGAGCGGTTTCGCAGGTGTAACAAATGGACCAGATAGCCACTGTTCCGTTGCCTTCAGATCAAGCAGACGGAAACGTCCATCTGGAACATCTGCATGCCGAGGTTGAAGATATTTCACGTTTATGTAGTTGGTAGAAGGCTTAGGCGGATCCACTATGATGACACGCGTCGCAATCGCCTCCGCTGCCTCAAGATAACGTTCCATAAGCAAAGGGGACATCGTCAACACATCACCGATGTTATCAAATCCGTGCCCAACATCATCAGCAGGAAAACTTTCTGTCGGGTCAAAATCCACACCCAGCAAATCCCGAACACTATTCCGATATTCAACTCTGTTGAGCCGCCGCACCGTGACGCGCCCCGGATCAGACTCGGCATTACGACTCGCCTCCTCAAAAATCGCATCAACATGCTGCATAAAACCTTCTAAGTCCGCCAGTGGAGGTTGTTCACTTTCCGCAGGCGGCATCTGACTTGTGTCCAACATGCCAAGAACTCTATCCCAAATATCGTGATCCTTAACCAACGAGATATTGTCTTTATACGAGTCAAGCGAGAGCCCCGCACTGGGTTGATCCCCAGAATGACAATCAAAGCAGTACTGCTTCAAAAATGGCATACCTTCTTTCGCGAAGTCAGCACCATCTTTCTCAGCTATACTGCGCGTAAAAGAAACGAACCCCAGCAAAATCAACAGAAAAATGGTTAGCGATATATTCCGAAGTTTAAGAAATGATTGTTTTTGCCGCATCATAAATAAATTGAATCGTTTCATCTAATAAACCTATTATAATTTGCTTTTGAGTTTTCCCCACGAAGTTGCTAACTTATCATTTGGTGACACAGAAAGCACACCTTCAATGCCAACGTTCATCAAATGCTGTACCTCTTTCTGTGAACGCACTACATTGGAGACCCGCACCTCATCTATATACCCATCTAAATACGGGTTAGAACCACGGCCAAGCCAAACAGGTCCATTATTCGGGACAATATCACCACCAATATTGCGCTCACTGTCCAATTTTCCATCAAGGTACAACTTACCATCACCAGAATTAGCATCGTAAGTACCTGCTATATGAATCCAAGTGTTAAGTGGTAACGGTTTTTCTCCAATTAGAGTCGCACTCACCCAATCACTTGTAGTCGTCGTCATACGAAGTATTGATCTTTGGTTACTTCTCGGTCCTATTTTATAGGATTTCTCTTTTGTAACCCCGGTACCCCCAGCTGATGAATAGGCATTCAGATAAACCCACATCTCAATTGTGAGCTCAGTAACAAGATCAAGACTGTCACTATCAGGTATATTAACGAAATCTTTTGGCCCGTTTCCACCAAAAACAAGTCCGTTACCAAGTTTTCCATTATCCCAATCCGTACTCCCCATGAGTGTACCATCGTTCCCGTGTACAGATAAATCTTTGACAACTTCACCATCACCAGATTCAAAGGTATACAATAGAACGGTGTTTTCATCTTGGGCATAAATAGGTTGAAGAAAAATAGACATCATAAATACAACAAATATCATAAATAATCCAAAACGCAATAAATTTACCATTATTACACTCCTTCTATTACCGTCTCAATTTCAATTATTTTTATTCCATTCTTCCGTAGGTCGGGTAGAGGAACGAAACCCGTAAATCAACGGTATGAATGCTATATGAAGATTAACTTATTCTTTCGGTAATTCTAATTTTCCCCAAACTCGGTAGGTGCGGTTTCCTAACCGCACCGAGTATCTCCACGAATTACCTAATTTATTTTTTTATCTTCATAAGGTCGCTCCTACAACTCAAAATGTAAAATTAATTGTATAATCTATCACCATATATTATAATACCTTAAAATTATAGGAAATACCAAAATTTGGCTTGAGTTGAGAATAAGCCGGATTCTGTATGTGATGATCATTCATCTGGGATCAATGTTGCCATCAACCTCAAGCGGTTACCTGGGGACAAGGCGAGCACACCTTTGAACATCCCCATTTTACCTTGCTCCAGACGGGGTTTACCGAGCTCCATAAGTCACCTTATGGACTGGTGTGCTTTTACCACACCGTTTCACCTGTACAACGCATCAACGTTGTAGTCTGCTTTCTGTTGCACTTTCCATAGCGTCGCCACTCCTGGGGGTTACCCAGCATCCTGCTCTGCGGAGTCCGGACTTTCCTCATCCCGAAAACGAGACGCGACCATCTACTCAACTCAAGCACCCCTTAAGAATACCATGTTTTTCCTAACTCTGCAATATCAATATCTTAATGATCAGGATTTTGCAACACCTCTCCATTTTCGTCCCATTCAGTCCACACACCATCTTCATTGTCGTTTTTATAGGAACCTTCTCGCTTCTTTTGTCCATTTGCATGCCAATCTGTCCATGGACCTTCCTTCTTACCGTTCCTATATTTGCCTTCACTCCGTTTTTGTCCGTTCTCATACCATTCAATCCACATGCCGTCTAAATCGCCATTCTTGTATGTTACTTCACTCCGTTTTTGCCCGTTCTCATACCATTCAACACCAACTCCGTGCAATTTCCCATCCTTAAATGTAACTTTTTCTGAGATTTGTCCATTTACGTGCCAACTGATAAAGGTCCCATTCGGTTCACCACGTTGAAACTGCCGAAGACTGCGATCACGTTTGACCCAACCTGTATACGGCTTTTCCTGATTCGGAGCATAGTGTAATTCTTCACCCGACGGCGACTGACGAGACTGTAAATTATTTTCGTCTACGGCTTCCATAAGTAATTTCTCACGCACTTTCGGATCATCCAAATTAGGTCCTCCGCACCCTATAAACGAACCGATAGCGAAAATCAGCACATAAGCAAACACACGCACGCCATCTATTAGCGTTTTGGTTGTGTGTCCTTTTAGATATAAGACTCGTTCAGTCACTATCCTTGCCTCCAGAAGTATGTATAATTATCCTAAAATAGTCCTACAAGTTGAATATACAACAATATAACAGATTTCGCATTTATTCTCGATCAATTAGCACAGGAATTCAATCGTCACAAACTATCTTTGTTGGAGGGGTTTCTAACCCCGAGTTCTTGCCAGAATCACTGAATTCACCGAAAGCGCGGAATACACGGAAAACACCTCCACATCAAATCCCATTACTAAAATAACCCACATCCTAACAACAAACCTTAGGCAGAAGTCTTATCCTGCAAATCCGATAATCCCGGGGAATGCCTAAATGGCATTCATACCGTTGATTTGAAAATCCTGGTTCAGACAAAAAATCCGCGAATTCCGCGATTCAGAACACAAAAACCGCAAAATCCGCAAAACGTTGACACAACACAACAAAAATGCTATCATGCCCAAACAAAAATTCCATAGGAGACAAATATGCTTACACAAACCCAAGTTGACACGTTCCGCGAGAAAGGTTTTCTCCTCGGCAACCGGGTGCTAACAGACGAACAGGTAGATGAATTACGCTCAGAATTAGCACGCGTCATAGAGGATTACGAAAAAAACGATGTACCACAGCCAGTCCGAATAGCAAACCTCGGCGGGCGAGAAGAAAGTCCTGTCTGGCAAATCGTTAATATCTGGGAGGCAAGCTTCGCCTACCACAGACTTATTTACAATCCCACCATCGTTGAAGAAATTGGACAACTCACAGCAGCAACTGAAATACGCGTGTGGCATGACCAGATACAATACAAACCTCCTCAGATCGGCGGTGTCAACAAGTGGCATCAAGATTCACCACTGTGGGGAATTCTTATGCCAAAAACAAGCCAAGTAACCGCTTGGGTCGCATTAGACGACGTAGATGAAAGCAACGGATGTATGCGGATGGTCCCCGGCTCTTACCACTGGGGACCCCAGATGAAATTCCTGGGTTCCGTGAGAGACATACACACTATGCATGAACACTTTGAAGAAAACAAACTCTCCGTAGAACTCTGTCCAGTCCCGAAAGGGCACGTGCATTATCATCATTCTTTGACATGGCACGGTTCACACGACAATGCCAGCAACGCAGCACGGCGCGCAATCGCAGTACATTATATGACCGACGAAACCATATATTATGAAACTGGAAATCACCTCATGAAACAATTCGTAAATGTCAATGATGGGGATAAATTAGCAGGCGATCATTTTCCTATTGTCATGAATGCAGGAGTCCCCACAAACCCAACAATTTAATAAATTGAATGTGACTGATATTGTTTATATTATCTATGAACCCAACAAAAGAACATCACTATCCGCAACCATACATAGACATGTGCCAGCACCCCGAAATCCAAGCACTAAGACCCAACGGAGTAAACACTGATGAAATGTGGATACCAACATCAGAACAACTACGCGAGCTCTTAAACCAGAAACTGCCCTATCCGGAACGTTCCAGTTTCAAGCAAACTGCTAACGGATGGGAATACCAAACCTATTTACGTGAGTGGGCGGAGGATTACGGCACCTATATCAACACACACCGACAATTTGTTGGAACTCATGCCGAATCCGTACTGATGCAAGTGTTAATGGCATTACTCGAAATTGAGGAACGATGGATGGTATAAAAAACAATCACCTTCAAGGAGAAATCTATGACATTTACGATTTTATTGGTAACGATCCGAGAATACAAACAAGCAGGAATTACCGACATAAATACACTTACAACGCTACTCAACGACACATTCGGTGATTGGCTAACCTCTCAAAGTGTCAGCCATCTTGAGGTGTTAGATGGAAACAGGTTGTGCTTGAACGTCACAGGGCAACTCCATGAACACAATCCTAATAAAGCGATTCAACTCTATTCAAGGTTTCTTGTGATTTCTCTCAACGAGGAGATGGAAAATCCCGAAACGATATCAGACGCACTCAAAAACTACACTTCAGATGGAGACGGTGCTTATGTTTGGGTGATTCCAGACGGATACATGGCAGGTTTGACTGAAACAGAACAGAAATGGGAACAGCATGGCGGCGGGTATTTCTCACACGAATCTATCTGCATTTCCAATACTGCAGACATTGATACACGCTGCATCTTAGATGTGCTTTACGAAGATACTGCTATGGAAAACGTCTCTTGCAAATTTGACGTTCCCGCACATAGATCGGTGCATTACCGTTTAGACAAACTGAAAGATGAAAACGGTGCACCGTTGATTGCAAAAGACGCACCAGTGAGCTATAAAATCACAAGCCTGGATGCAAGAATCGTTGTGCAAGGTTCGCGCATTCTAACAAGTGGAGAGAACAGCATGTTCGCCAGTTTTGGCACAGTGATGGCATGGTGCCCGCAATAATCTGCACTATGCTATGATCGAGAGAATGACTCCCATATATCTTCTCGTACATCTTCTGTATTTTGCAGAATTCTCTCCCACCATTCTTGGTGTTCAACATACCACTGAATTGTCTCGCGCATGCCCTGTTCATAAGAGATTTTTGGTTGCCACCCAAGTTCATGGTGAATCTTAGTTGAGTCCAATAGATAACGACAATCGTGACCGGGTCTATCAGGAACATACGTTTTCAAACTTTGAGGTTTATTGAGTTCATCCAAAATAAAATCGCTAATTTCCTCAATGCTTTTCTCTACACCACTGCCGATGTTATACGTTGCACCGCTCTTTCCGTTGAATATAACCTCTGCAATCGCCCGGCAATGGTCATCAACATGCAACCACTCCCTGCGGTTATGACTACTACGGTAGAGCGTCAAAGGCAGATCCTGGATAGCGTTTGTTGTAAAGAGAGGGATAAGTTTTTCCGGATGTTGAAAAGGTCCGTAATTATTGCAGCTGTTAGAAATCGTTATCGGCAGCCCAAAACTGTGGAAATATGCGTTGACAAGATGGTCTGCTGATGCTTTGGAGGCATTATACGGCGTTTTGGGACGGTAAGGAGCAGTTTCTGCAAACGCATCAGGCGAGTCCATTTCCAGTTCACCGTATACCTCACACGTAGAAATGTGATGGAACCGATGCACATTGTGTTCACGGGCTGCATCCAATAAAACCTGCGTCCCTATCACATTCGTTTCAAAGAATTCACGCGGACGCAAAATCGCACGACTGTTGTGAGATTCGGCAGCAAAATTGACAATCACATCCGGTTGATGTTTTTCTATAAGTTCCGATACAAACACATCATCAAGAATATCACCGTGGGCAAACGCATATCTATCGAGATATGCTAATATGACATCTGTTAGGTTAGAGAGATTGCCAGCATACGTCAGTCGATCAAGGTTAACTATAGCATCATCAGGATACGTCTTGAGCCAAAACCTGATAAAGTTGGTGCCGATAAAACCAGCACCACCTGTAACTAATAATTTCATGTCTGTCCTTATGTTTAATAAAATGTTTTTGAATGGCAATATCCTATCAGAAACAGAAATAATGTGCAATGTAATTGTGTTTAATCCCTCAACAATAGGGTAATTTATGGTAAATTATACAATTAATTCTACATTCTGAGTTGTAGGAGCGACCTTTGGTCGCGACCCGGGAGGTCGCTCCTACAGAAGATGTGAATAATTATTTCAATAATTCACCATAGTTTTAAGAATTACACATTGATAAGTGTTTCTACAAGTTTATATCGTAGTTGGTGGGTATTTTCAGCACCAGCGGTGCGGAATGTGTATAGCAAACGTATCGGACCTATAAGTCAAGCACCAGCGGTGCGAAAGGTGTACCATTAATTATATACTACGGACACCTTTCGCACCGCTGGTGCTGAAATATATGCTTATTTCCTTAAGGATTAACATTTGTGATAAATTTCGTAAGAAAAACCTAAAATTTAATAACCCTGGCCTCAACAAAATAATTGCTGACAAAAAAATGCACACATTATAAAATGAGGTTAAGAAACTACGGGGAGGGAAAACGATGCGACAACGTAAATTTGGTAAAACAGGATTGATCGTCTCCGAAATCGGCATGGGCACATGGGAACTCGGTGGACGTGAATGGGGAGACATCAGCGAAAAAAACGCAGTTGACCTCCTGCGATACGCTTTTGAAAAGGGTGTCACCTTTTACGATACCGCTGACCAATACGGTGGTGGACGCGCTGAACGCCTACTCGGTGAGGCTTTTTCAGTACTCGGAAACAGGGTTATCATCGCAACGAAACTCGGCTATGAACTGGATTCCGATGGGTGGATTAGTCAAGGCGGCAAAGTACCTTCCTACAACGCATCGCGCAGCTACATCCGACAAGCCGTTGAAGGCAGCCTCTCACGTTTGAAAAGAGATGCTATAGACATCTATCAATTTCATGCACCGCCACCAGCTGAAATTTGGGATGAGGCATTCAGCACGATGGAAGACCTCAAAACCGAAGGCAAAATCCGTTTTTATGGATTATGTCTCGGAAATCAGGAACAGGCACTCAAAGCCATCGCTGAAACGAATATATCGTCCCTGATGCTCACCTACAACATGCTAAACCAGGGCATGGCAAAACCTGTGATGGAAACTGCCGCGGAAAATGGAATCGCAGTCGTTGCACGCCAACCCTTATCATCAGGTCTGCTTTCTGGGAAACTGACACCAGAAACCGAGTTCGCTGAAAACGACTATCGGAAAACATGGCCCCGTGAAAAACTTATCGCGGATTTAGAACGGGTGGAACAAATTAAATCCATTGTCAAGGGTAAAACGAAAAGCCTCCCACAAGCAGCACTCAAGTTTATCTTGGCGCATCCCGCGGTCAGTTGTGTCATCCCAGGAATGATGACACCTGCACAGGTAGATGATGGTGCCGCTACATCTGGAACAGCTCCTTTACCCGCTGCTGTCCTGAATAAACTACGCGACAATTAGGGAGAACGAATGAAGGTTATTGCGGATCTATGCGTTGTCCCGATGGGTGTTGGTGTCTCTGTCTCAAAATATGTCACTGCATGCGAAAAAGTGCTAAAAGAAGCAGGTCTAAAGACAAAGTTACACGCTTACGGCACAAACATTGAAGGCGAATGGAATGCCGTGTTTGCCGCCATAAAGAAGTGTCATGAAACCGTACACGAGATGGGCGCACCACGGATTACAACAACCTTGAAATTTGGCACACGGGTTGACAGACCCCAAACTATGGAAGATAAGGTCAACAGCGTTCAGAAAAAGTTGACATTAGATTAAATGTCTTGAATTATAATTTGGCATTAAATACACTATATGGAAATTCATGTTTGATTTAGAACATAAAGTTTTCTAATAAGGAGGAAAAATTGAAGAAAATTTTCTTATTTACACTGACAATTATTTCAGTACTTGTAATGTTTTTGGGCATTTCTAACCGCGCTTTAGCGCAAACAGTTAATATTACTGATGGACCTTTGACAGACGCGAACAAATTGACTGATCCGCCAGGGGCAGGCCAAACTGGTGATACACACGATGTTGCTACCTGGATTACCAAATGGTATGGCCTCACTGGAAACTATACAGAAAATGGTGGATTTGGTACTTCTGCCCCAATGGATCTCATGTCTATCGGCACAGGTGGAGAGATTACCGATGTATCACTTTCTACACAAAGTGGATTGTATAAGACACGAAATATTGACGTAGACTGGGGTGCCGCACACGGAGGGGCGCGCACTTGGACTGTTTTTACAATTGACCCAAATAGTGGTGACAATATGAACAGAGGCGGTCCGGCTAATAATTATGATCACTATGGCATCCTTGTTATTGATGCTCCGAAAAATATGACTTCTACGATGTCTCCTGCCCATGATGATCACGCACAGATATGGATAAACGGTGAGAAATGGTATAATAACTCTCAGTGGACTGGAGCCGTTAAAAAAGTACAATTCAACATTGAAGTTGATTTAAAAAAAGGAACTAACGTGCTTGTCTATCGTTGTGGAGAAGGTGGAGGATCCGGATACTTCAATTTACATTTTGACGATGAAACTCACAACACTGTCAAAATCTATCCCGATAAGGCTACAGATAAGGACACATTCTTCGCTGAAATTGAAGGTATTTTACCGGTTGAACCGCTTGAAAAGTTGACGACAATATGGGCAGATATCAAGCGAAACCGGTAAGTTATACGTGGGTGTGTAAAGTTTTTGGCACCCTTTTTGTGCGGAATCACGGAATTCGCGGAAAACGCGGAAAAGACTACTGCATCAGAATTTTTCTTAGAATAAAAATTAACCTAATCAAAACGTTTTATTGTAGGTATCTTCTCCGTGTGTTCAGTGTCATCCGCGAATTCCGTGATTCTGTCTGAACCAGGATTTACAGGATTACCAGATTTTCGTTTGTATTGTTTTTTATACACCTATCGCACCGCTGGTGCTTGGTTACTGGATGCATTGACGTTTCTATACACCTATCGCACCGCTGGTGCTGCCAAAATGGGCAATAAAATTCTTTTTCTGTGAGTTTCGGACAGTGTTGTAACTCAAAGAAAATATATCAGACATCAAAGTGGCAGTCCCAGAGGGACGGAATGTGTATAGATCATTACCAGTCCCACTCCAAGCCCCAGAGGGGCGAAATGTGTTTTCGCACAAGATTTAAGATGAAAATGAAAAGCATCACGACTCAAATACTGTCCAAACTATAGTAATGATAATCATATATGCAAAAACCCTGGTTTCTTCTATTGACTTATATATTTATATTTTTTACAATATATGCATCTGCAGAACAGCTGCCAATCTTCGTGGATGTGACTGAAAAGGCAGGAATAAAATTTAGACATTATAATGGTAGAACAGACCATAAACACGTTATTGAAACAATGGGTTCAGGCGTTGTCTTTTTTGATTACGATTCTGATGGGAATATTGACCTTTATCTTGTAAACAGCGGACCGGTTCCTACAGATGGTGTTACAGCAAACACTATCAAGGAAATTGGTGCTAATGTCTTGTATCGTAATGATGGAAACGGTAACTTTACTGATGTCACGGATACTTCTGGAGTTGGGGATATTGGATACGGTATAGCAGCAGCATCGGGTGATATTGATAACGACGGGGATGCCGATCTATATGTATGCAATTATAAACAAGATAGCCTCTACCAAAATAATGGAGATGGGACATTTACAAACATAACAAAGGAAGCTGGTATTGACAATTCACTTTGGAGTATCGCATCTATTTTTTTGGATTATGATTTGGATGGTGATTTGGACATATTTGTTGTGAACTATCTTTTATATGAATTAACCATGCCAGTTACAAACGACAGAGGTATTAACGTCTATGGTCCACCTCGAAGTTATGAAGGCACACCAGATATTCTCTATAGAAACAATGGAGATAGCACTTTTACTGATGTTGCTGAGGATGCAGGACTTGTAAATAAGATAGAGGGTAGAGGTATGGGGGCAGTTGCATGTGATTACAATAATGATCTATATCCTGATATCTATGTGGCAAACGATACCAATCGCAATTTTCTTTATCACAATAATGGGGATGGGACATTTACGGATGAAAGCCTATTTCTTGGCGTTGGTTATGATGAAAATGGGAATGCGGAAGGTTCTATGGGTGTAGATTTTGGCGATTACAACCGTGATGGATTGTTCGACTTTATCGTTGCGAATTTTGAGAAAGCCACTCTCTATAAATTGCAAAAACACGATGATGAGGTATTTCTTTTTTCAGATGAGACATTAGAAAGTGGATTAGAACAGCCGACATTACCTTATGTTGGTTTTGGTCCACTATTTTTAGATTATGATAATGATGGATTGCTTGATATATTTTGTACAAATGGACATCCGCAAGATTCTATTGAGTTATTGTCCTATAATGAAACTTACGCACAACGCGATCAACTCTTTCATAACAACGACGACGGGACATTTATGGATGTATCACAGAATTCAGGTGCGTATTTCGCTGAGGAACTTGTCGGACGCGCAGCTGCCTATACCGACTATGATAACGATGGAGATATTGACATTGTGATCGGTAATTCCAATCAACGTGCAGTGTTGCTTAAAAATGAAGGGGGTAATAAGAACAATTGGCTCGGTATCAAACTTATAGGAACGAAAAGCAACCGTGATGGTATTGGGACAAAGGTCAAAATAGGAACTGATCATACAGCACAGATTGCGGAAGTCAAGAGCGGATCAAGTTATGCTTCAGGAAGTGATACACGATTGTTATTTGGTTTAGACAATGCTAAGAGAGTTGATAGCATTGAGGTAATATGGCAGAGTGGGATCATACAGAGATTAGAGAATATTAATGCGAATCAAATGCTGACAATTACAGAATCGGAATAGAATATAGAGGCATTCACTTGTTGAGTTTCGTTGTTGGAGGGGTTTCTAACCCCGATTTGAGATACACAGCAGCAGAAAGCGGGGTTAGAAACCCCTCCAACAATACTGCTTTGTGACACTCCAACTTAATGATTCTTTGTGAAAATTGAATGCCTTTGGAATAGAATACTTTTTTTATTGACATTTTTTTGACAATAAATTATAATGTGTGTTGTAATGTTGAACGATATTTCAACGTTTTTAATAACCTATATAGGATAATCTGGGTGAAGTTCCTTGCTTTACCCGATATCATAACTATCTAATCTATAGAGAAGGATAAAAAATGATTAAATTTAATACGCTTGCTATTGCAATGGCTGTTATTTTGGGGTTAGTGTTAATCGGTTCCAATCCGGTTATAGCACAAACAATTACCATCAGTGATGGTCCATTGGCTGAAGAAAACCTTTTAGTTAATCCGGAAGGGGCAGCACAATCTGGTGATATACATGATGTTGATACTTGGATTACCAAATGGTATGGTCCAGATGGAAACTATACTGAAAATGGCGGATTTGGTACTTCAGCACCTATTGATCTTATGTCAGAAGGGACAGGTGGAAAAATTACCGATGTATCTCTTTCAACAATTGACGGTTTGCTGATGACTCAGGACGTTGACGTTGAGTGGGGAGATGCTCACGGCGGAACACGCGGCTGGACAGTCTATGAGATTGATCCAAATAGCGGTGACAATATGAACAGAGACGGTCCGGCTAATAATTTCGATCTCTATGGTGTTCTTGTTATCGATTCGCCAGAAGATATGACTTCTACAATGTCTCCTGCTCATGATGACCACGCGCAGATATGGATTAACGGTGAGAAATGGTATAACAACTCCCAGTGGACTGGTAACGCCAAAAAGGTTCAGTTCAACATTGAAGTTAGTTTGAAAAAAGGTGCTAATGTGCTTGTCTATCGTTGTGGTGAAGGTGGAGGATCCGCATACTTCAACTTACACTTTGATGATGCAACCCATGCTGCTGCCACCATCTATCCGAAAGATGCAACAGACAAAGCAAGTTTCTTTGATGAAATCGCACCGATTACCGCTGTTGAGGCAACAGGCAAACTGACCACAACCTGGGCAGACATCAAACGGAAATAGGTTTCATCATTCATCAAGACTGACGCATTCCCCTCGCTTGCGGGGATTAAAGGGGGGTAAACCCTATTTGCGTAAAGCCTGATTCATAATAGTCGGCGCGCTTACATAGCGCGCCTTTTTCTTTTCACTGCCAACAACCGCGCCATAGTCCTATCGGTAGGTTGTGTTTGTTCTGCATCTGTCATCTCTTCATGGAATACACGTGTCGGAACAGTATTCACTCTCGGATAGATTGCGGAATTAGTAGTTATAACATCGTTTTTCGTCTGTGTAAGCCGTGTTAACGTTTCAGGTACAATGGCTTCAGATTGTCTGCGGAGTTGCGCGCGAAGTTCAGTCAAGTAGCCACCCATAATGCTAAACCGTCGGAGAATCATCTCCAAGACAAACAGGAGGATAGCAGCGACTAACAACCCCCAAGCAAGTGAAACACGCTTTTCAATTGGGACACCCGCAGGAGCAGCTATCTGTGCTATTGTCGGCGAATAAACTCCCTCTGTCCCTTCAGAAAGTTGTTTTAGCAAGACGTGGTTCACATCAAAATCCGCATATTCGGCAGGATAGGAAAGCACTAGTGTTGCTGTGCGTTTTTCTGCATCCCCTTCACGTTTTGCTGTGACAATATAGGAACCGCTATCGTTCATAAGGAATGTCCCCAGATAACGGGTAGCACTCTCCTGATGCATATTGACAAATTGACTTGTACCATTCGGTCCTGCAACCTGCACTGTAAACTCTGCGGAGGACGACAGTTGTGTGTCTATTACGACTTCTGCTTTCCCATTTTGAGGTGATACGATTAGGTCAAAATCCACGTCTGTTCCCTCTACTGGTAAAGTCCAATTGATAACTTGTCCCCAAAACCTGCCAAAGTTCTCCCATGAAATCCAGTCTCTACTCCAAGCAGGTTTGATATCCGATGTCCATGCAACAGATTTTCCCAATCCGTAGTGCCAACCCGTGAGAATAGGTTCGTCTTTATGCGAACTGATGAAAACCTGTGCAGCGGTTTTTTCTGCTGTTGCTACGTATCCGTATAGTATCGGTAATGCGCTGATACCTTCTAAAATCGGTGTTTCTTGGTTAACAATGTTCGGTTGGAAGGTCTCTTGCACAATGTAGTTTTGCGTTTCCTTGACAGCATTCATTAAAACTTTGGGTAATTCTTGGACATTTTGAACGTGTTTGAACCTTCCCTTTCCCGCTTTTGCAATTGCTTCAAGGACATTCTTTGCTGCCGCCCCGATAGCAATAGTTGTGATGCCAATACGTGTGTCTGTCATCGCTTCCGCATTCTCAATCAGATCAGATAGGTTTCCTTCAGATTTCCCGTCCGACAAAAGAATGATGTGTTTCCGTTTCGCTTCAGCTGCTTTGAGCATCTCGCCAGCTTTTTTGATTGCATCTCCCATCGCAGTTGTACCACCTGTCGGTGCAAGTTTGCCAACTGTCCGAATCAGTGTGTCGTGCTCTGTTGTGAGGGGTGACACCTCACGCAGGTTCACGTCAAAACCGATAATTGCTACCTGATCCTCTTCCTCCAGATTGCGGATCCCCGCGCGTATCGCCTCAACAGCAAGTTCAATCTTCTGCCGCGCACCGACATAGTTCGCCATGCTGCCCGATGTATCAATGGCAAAGACAAGCGCGACAGACTCTTTCCGTTCACGCGGTGTCATCTCTACAGGAAGCGTCCGTTCCAACGCAGTATCTGTCCAACCACCCGGACCGAAAGCTTGATCACCACCTATAGTAATCAACCCATGTCCAAGATCACGCACATAGTTCTCAATTATGCTTATCTGTTCTGATGAGAGAGAATCTGCGGAAACATTACTCAAAATCAGGACATCATTTTGTTGAAGCGTTACCAGTTCTGTCGGTATTTCTGCAGGAGGAATTACGTTGACTACAAATCCGTTGTCTTCAATCACCGTTTTCAGATTATCCGCATAGTCAAAATCACTTTCTACATACAAAATATGCGGTTTGTCATGAACTTGCACAACACCATAAGCCTGATTATTCTCAAGTATTTCGTCAATTACATTCAACTTTAGTTGATATACATGCGGACGGATCTCTGCCACTTGTTGAGTTGGTAATGCCAACACATTCTTACCCTTTTCCAAAGCAAATTCCAGATCGGTGACTGGGATACCGTTGTGATAAAATGTCGCTGAAACAGTAGAGATGCTGCCATCTGTTTCAACGACTGCCTGTATTGGAAAACGTTGTCCTTTCCTAATCTGATGTGGCATTTTCAGTTCTTGCACACGAATTGCATCTTTCACTGTGTCTAACGGAATTGTCATGATTTCCACACCACTAGCTGAAAATAGCGGCAGAAAGTCTGCAATAGCAGGACTACCGATGTTATGCATTCCATCTGTGAAAAGCACAATTCTGTGATGGTAATTGTTAGGTAGCAGTTCAATTGACCGCTTAAGACCTGTGACAATATCTGTAGCATCTCGTGCAGCTGCTATCTCTCCGATAACCGATGTTAGCGGTGGTTGTTCAGGTGCTGGTCCCATCTCAAGTAGGACTGATGGCTGTGCTGCAAAACTGATAACACCAAATTGGTCAGCCGGTTTCAATTGGGTAATTGCTGTGTTAATCTGATTAATTGCATCTTCTCGCCCGGATAGGGCAATGCTCTCCGATACATCAAGCAGAAATGACACTGCGAGGCGTTGATCGCGTTCGGTGCGTTGCAGATTTGCTAAAGCAAGGATCGCACACAAGAGCGCAGCACATCTCAGAAAAAAAGTAGTGCGTTTTCGCCACTTGGATGCAACAACTTTAGTGCGTATCTGAATTAGGACTAAAAATGGTATCGCAGCAAATAGAAGTAAAAAGAGGGGAGATTGGAAATCAAACATCAGTTCAACCCTTTGATTCTCTTATACCATTTCTATAAATTATTGTCTCATTGGACGTTTATTATGGCAGTCATTCTTTAGGGCACAAACTGGAAGTTTGTGCTACAAAAAAGAGACATTTTCTATTAGAAATGGTATTATACCATTTCTAATACCATTTCCGTAGGTCGGGTAGAGCTTGCGAAACCCGACAGGAACGAAACGTTTCGGGTTTCGCAAGCTCTACCCATAAGCGTCAATTTAGCGTTGATTTAAAAGTAGCAGGCACGCTCCGCGTGCCGTCCGCCACACATTCTTTAGGGATATATATACGGCACACAGCGTGTGCCTACTACTTTGCATACCGATTTATCGGAGTTGAAAACGTTTCCCGCCAGAGGTCGCTCCTACAGAAGACTTTGGTCGCGACCAAAGGTCGCTCCTACAGAAGATATCGCACGGTCGCGACCAGAGGTCGCTCCTACAGAAGAAAGGAGATCGCTCCTACAAGAATACCGCCGTTTCTGTTGATTTTACGATATGCATTCCCGCTTTGGCAAATTCAGCAAAAGCTGCATCTGCAGAGTCAGTATAATCCACAACGTCTGGCACCACAACCGGTGAGGTCAGGTCTTCCATCAAATAGATTTTCTCAGCAAACGTTGCGTCAGTCTGTTGTATTTCTGTGAGTAGATCATTCACTGTCCATGCAACACAGTGGCTTTTTGCTTGTCCGGCAATAATCACGCGGTCATACGTCAAGAGCATCCGCAAAAAATCGGTATTCTTCTGTGCAATTGGTTTTCCTTCAACATCGGTAAGTACTTCTGGTCGTAGCACAGAGTAGTTTTCAGTCAGTGGATTGCGTCCCTTGAGTTCATAATGTGTTTGACTATTCCGTGCAATTGCATGAAAAAAGCACGTTTCATCAACAGCGGAGACAACAGCATGCCCAATCCCACCCAGCATTGCATGGTAGGGCCATATCGTAAGTGGATATTTTTCATCCGCAGTGAGGGTTTTGACATAGTGTTCTCCATATTCCTTGAGCCAATTGTATTCTCGGTTGTTTTCACCCACACCATCAACAACTGAAGGGTTGACATGCCATTTTCCTGCTTCAATGTCATCTTGCGTAATCAGTGTCTGTAGTGGAATTGGGTGGTCACCAGCATCATTGATCCAGAAAATTTCGTGGAATATCTGCATCGCTGTATGCGTATCCAATGTGCATGCGATTTTCGTAATATGGGGTAGATTGCGATATATGAACTCACACAAACGCGCATTGTCCTCTACTGCCCCCTTTCCCGATCTGCCCCCAACAAAAAGCTCAAAATCTGGAATACAGAACGTGTTCTGGACATCAATAAGCAGTAGACAAGTCTGTATAAAATCTTCAGACGCAGGCGAAATATCGTGTTGTTCTGCCCAAGCGCGCGCCTCATGCCTCCGTTCTTGATACGGAATTCGCCAAACTTGTCCAACTCGATCCATATCAAAATGTGGCGGGATCGGTATTTGTAGTTTTGATAGAGAATTGTTCATTTTTTTCTATCCTTTTCCGTTCTAATACGTCTAACTGTATATAACAAACGAAATTGTGATTTTTTGCTATCTTTTTTAATACAAATTAGTCTAAAATATGTAACAAGTATAGAAGACGCATACTCGGATCAATCACTACAGAAGTGATGGTATTGTATAGCACACACCTTTTTTATACAAGAAAAAACGGGTAAACCCAGAAGCATTCAATTGTCGGGTTTCGTTGTTGTTGTTGGAGGGGTTTCTAACCCCGATTTGAGATATACAGCAGCAGCAATCGGGGTTAGAAACCCCTCCAACAAGAGTACATTTCGACAATTGAATGCCTCTGGGGTGAAACCACACAAAGTTGTAATGACTGTTCAGTGTTAATCTAATTTTTTTCAAGATTTTTGAATACTTTTCAGAATCTGTCGTAACTAATTTGTTAGGAACACGTAAAGAGGTATATAGAATATAATGAGAAGATCAAAAGAACGCCGTCCAGAAATGGAGGAAAAACTTAATGCGGTTGAGAGACGGATGCGTGAAGCACGCGGTCGTTTGCGTTGGCGAGTTGATGAAGCACTCATACCCCTTAAAATACAGGAGGATCACACGATTTCTGCTTTGAAAGGGGAAGTGTTGATAATCTCCTACAATGACTCGGTCCAAGAAAAGCTGAGGAATGTTTTAGAGTCTGAAAATTATCGCTTTGACATTGTTGAACGGACGACCAAAGCCATTGGTATGTTAAAAATGGCAAAATACAAATTGATAATTGTGGACTACACGCGCTACCGTCGGTCGCGAATCTTTGAGTACGTCGCGAGGTATCATCCTCATATAAAAATTGTCTCAATCGTCTCTGATGACCGCACAGGTCGTTGGTTCATGTCACGGGGGTGTTATAGTTATCTGATCGGACGCAATTTTGATCCGGAGCAGCTGCGAATATGTTTGGTGAGTTCTCTACGAATGGGACACAGAGTCTGCACGCTGCTGAAAAATGGAGAGAAATGCAATCGTTCCTGTGTCAATAACTATCAAACAGAGGACGATTTTCTGGAAGATCTGGATTTAGATTTAACGGAACTTGAAGAAGATTTAGGTGTAAGTTATTAACACCACCAAGGCAATGGCAAGAAATTTAGAGTTTAAAGTTCGGTATGGTTCGCTTGATACGCTCTCACCGAAGTTAGCAGAACTAAAAGCGACACACCGTGAAACAGTGCATCAAGTGGATACCTATTTTCAGAATCCGAAAGGCAGGTTAAAACTACGCGAGATAAATGAATCGGATGAGGCATGGCTTATCTACTATGAACGTCCAAACGACTTGAAATCTCGCTACAGTATATATCAACTTTGTAAAACAACAGAACCGACAGCATTGAAAGCGTTATTGTCTGCTGCATTAGGCGTAAAGACAATCGTAAAAAAACAACGTTCACTTTGGATGTATAAAAATACTAGAATACACCTTGATGTCGTTTCTGATTTAGGTGAGTTCGTTGAGTTAGAAACAGTCTTTCAGGGACAAACTGAAACGGAAGCGATTGAAGAACACCAATACGTTAAAATGATACTTGACCTAAACTCAGCAGAACCGATTGCCGTTTCATACAGTGAATTACCTAAACAATAAAATATAAACAGAACAAACACTCAACTTAAATTGGAGACATAAAAAATGGATTTTTCTGAATATCGTAATATCATAAATTCCGATGATAAGTTGGATAATGAAAAAAGAAAAGAATTGTTGAGGATTTATCTAAAAAACCCATCACTACCGCAGTTACAAGCGGTCCGCGCTTTATTAATTGAGCTCAAAAAGAAATTAAATAAATGTAGTGCTTCTAAGAAACGTTGTCTAAAAGGGATTCGACACATGCTTTATAAAAAACGTTCCGCGCAGAAAAGTTGACGCTCAATTATGTTCACGACGTTGATTTCATAGACGCGACATGATTGCATGCACTAAAAGCGGTATCATCAATTCATGATGTCCGGTAAATGTATAACCTTTCCCACCCATTTCAGTAGGGCGTTTCACGACATTCTCCAACGGACGATATTGTTGTATCATATCAAAATCTGCTGTGGTGAAATGTGATACCGTATGTCCTAAATTTCGTGCAATCGTGAGAGCTTTCAGAAACACCTCAGGCAATATCACTGCCGAACCGAAGTTGAGTACAACCCCACCATCTTCCAATTGTGTTACAAGTTGTGTCAATAAACGGAAGTCTGTAAAACTTGCATCTCCAATTGCTGCACCGTTTGCAGAGGGGTGTTGATGTATAATATCTGTCCCGATGGCGACATGCACAGTAATAGGAATTTTGCGTCGAATGCCAGTAGCGAGGAGACTGTATGCGTTGTATGGTGCATTCATGTCAATTAACATTTTCCCCAATGCTTCTCCCATTCCGATGTTGTTATCTGCTGCGTTTTGGATTGCTTCATTCATCAATTTACCTGTCTCTTCCCACATCCCGAACTTGCCTTCCTGTAGGTATGCCGACACATCTTCAGAAGTTTCTCCGATGAGGGCGATCTCAAAGTCGTGGATGCTGCTTGCTCCGTTAAAGGTAAAACCGGTGATGACACCGCGTTCCGCAAGTGCGATAAGTAGCGGCGTTAAACCGCATTTAATCACATGTCCACCCATCATAACAATCACTGCTTTTTTGTTATGATATGCAACGACGATCTTGTCAACGATTTCTAAAAAGTCTTTACCTTTGAGTATATTCGGAAGGCATTGCAAAAACGGAGATATATCTGTTTGAGAATCTGGCAGTGTAGCAAAATCACTGATAGAAACCTTGTTCATCCGATCTTTCAGTGGATAGGTTTTTATGGAAGACATGTCAATCGGTTTAATTTTTTTTTTTCATGTTATATATTCCTTACGTATTTGGAGAGAAAATATAGGACGCATGCTATGGTGAAATAATTTTACACACAACTAACCGAATCGTCAACTCCAAATTTGCTAAAAGGTGCGAAAAGCTTTGGTTACTTGTCTGAACCAGGATTTTCAGGATTTCCAGATTTTCAGGATTATGAGTTTGAGGTAGGACGCACCATTCATAAGTTGGCATAAATCTGTATCAAAAACTATTGATGAGGTAATCCTGGTAATCTGTAAATCCTGAAAATCCTGGTTCAGACAGAATCGCGGAATTCGCGAATGACACGGAAGACACGGAGAAGATACCTGCAATTAAACGTCTTGCTTAGATGTTGGTAATCTTATGCGATAAATGCTAATGCGGTTGTCTTTTCAGTGTCTTTCGTGTATTCCGCGAATTCCGCGATTCCGAACCCAAATCCGCAAACCCGACAATTGAATGCCTCTGTATTTTTCA
>JAAXHO010000198.1 GCA_012270795.1 Candidatus Poribacteria bacterium | reverse complement strand
GAATAGTAATTAGCACAAGTCGTTTATTTAGCAGGGTTATTCAGTTTTCAATATTTTTGATGGTTTTTTTGTTATGACGTTAATTTTATGCGAATTTTATGCGTTGCCATCTTGTCCATGTCTTTAGTCCCGTAGGGACGATATGTTTATCTATTGTTTTGTTCTACACATATCGTCCCTAATGAAGATTAAGTTATTAATTGGGTAATCCTAATTTTATCCTTGATATGCCAATTTGAAGCAATAGAACCTATTCTGGGGTGTTACGTCCTTTGTTGTCTGAACCGGGATTTTCAGGATTTTCAGATTTCCAGGATTTCTCTCAACAGGTTCTATTTCCCAAAGTTGACATCAAAGTGTGTCAAAAATCCTTGATGAGGTAATCCTGGAAATCCTAGTTCAGACAAGTAACAAAAACTATACACCCTCTTCTATGCAATGTTTGTTGCTTTAACTTGCTAAATTATGATAATATAATTGTGTGAACTTAACAAACATATTTGCCCAATTTAATAATAAAAAGGTTACTATCATCGGAGATATTATTTTAGATGAATATGTCTGGGGTGATGTAAACCGTATTTCACCTGAGGCACCAGTTCCTGTATTTGAAACTGTCGGGGAACATACTGGTTGCGGCGGTGCCGCCAACGTTGCCCAAAACGTCGTCAGTTTGGGGGGTAAGGTTGAATTAATTGGTGTAATAGGAAAAGATAGAGATGGAGAAAAACTTATCCAAATGTTGAATACAGTCAGTATTGGATCTACTGACATCTGTTTGGATATACAACGGCCTACAAGCAAGAAATCGCGAGTAATTGTCCAACCCAAAATCCATAATTCAACTATCCAAAATCAGCATCCTGAAAACCTAATTTTAAAACAGGGATACCATTTGCTACGAATTGATAATGAATCCAAGCAAGAAATTACAGGTTTGATACGGGAACGGCTGTTAAGAGGCGCATTATCCCATATACCAGATAGTGACGCAGTCATATTTGCAGATTATGATAAGGGTGTGGTCAATTCTGAACTCATCAAGGCAATCGTTAAACAAGCAAAGAAGCATGATATACCTATAATTGTAGACCCTAAAAGGAATAATTTTTGGAAATATGACGGTGTAACAGCCTTAACACCGAACCACAAAGAAGCAGGGGCTGCTGTCTTGGAAGAAATCACTGATGTTTCTCATCTGATTTCTGTGGGAGAAAGAATATTAGATCGGTTGTCATTGCAATCTCTATTGATTACGCGCGAAGAAGAGGGCATGTCTCTATTTCAACGGGATGATGCAGGCACTCTAATAGTAGAACACTTCCCACCTCATACAAACGAAGTAATTGATGTAACGGGGGCAGGGGACACAGTTTGTGCTGTTTTCGCTCTTGCCCTTGCATCCAATGCTGATAACTACAAGGCAGTACAACTCTCAAACATTGCTGGCGGAATTGTCGTTCGGAAAATGGGGTGTGCAGTTGTCACACCAGATGAACTTCATAAGGAAATTAACATCATGCAGTAAAACACCCCAGCAGTGTCAATAATTGTGAACAATATCTTAGGAGTTTACTATGGCAACACAAAAAAATGATACGCGGATACAATACGTCCCAACGGATGATGCAGGAATATACTATCCTGAAACTGATGGGAAACCTTTCGCTGAATCTGACCTACACCGCATCCATATTATTGACACATACCATAGACTTAATGCCTATTATGAAGATAGGGATGATGTTTACGTTTCTGGGAACTTGCTAATCTACGATGTCCCCGGCAAAACACAACGCTCCATCTCACCAGATGTAATGGTCGTTTTCGGCATAGAGAAAAAAATGAGACGCACTTACAAAACCTGGGAGGAAGGGAAAGCACCTGACCTCGTAATGGAGTTTTCAAGTAAAACCACATATAGAGCCGACCTTGAAAAGAAAAAGAAAAGATACGCACAATTAGGGGTAACGGAGTATTTTCTATACGACCCTGAACGCAGCTACTTAGACGACCCACTGATTGGATTAAGACTGAATGATAAAGGGCAATATGACAGAATTTCCCCACTCCCCAATGGTGGCATCCCATCCGCTGTTTTAGGATTAGAGTTCTATGTTCAAGACGACGATTTAGGAATATACAACCCTACTTTAGATGAATGGCTACCAACACCTGCAGAAAAAGCACAACAAGAGGCTGAAGCAAGACGACAAGAGGCTGAAGCAAGACGACAAGAGGCAAAAGCAAGACAGCAAGAAGCAAAAGCAAGACAACGTGCAGAACAAGAAGTCGCACGACTACAATCAGAAATTGAGCGACTGAAAGGTTTAGTAAACAAACATGAAAATTAAATCGGTACGTACTTCGTTATACGATATTCCACCACAAGTTCAACGTACTGATGCAATTCAAGCGTTTGTCTCAATGGAGTTCCCTTTCATTGAAATAGAAGATACAGATGGAGTCGTTGGTACCGGATTTTCATATACAATCGGGAAAGGTGGCGAAGCCATCAAACAAATTATAGATGCGTACCTAACCCCTATTTTGCTCAAAGAGGATGCGTCCAACATCGATCGTATCTGGAACCAAATGTGGATGGAAACTCACTGGATCGGGAGAGGGGGCATAGTTGGATTAGGTATGGCAGCTGTTGATATCGCATTATGGGACCTGATGGCAAAGCGCGCTGAAATCCCACTTTATCAACTCCTCGGCGGTGCGCGAGATACCGTTCCTGTTTACAACACAGATGGCGGGTGGTTACACCTCACACAAGACGAACTCATCAGACAATCCGCAGAATACGTGGAACAAGGTTTCAAAGGCATAAAAATCAAAGTAGGTCTTGATAATCTACACGAAGATATAGCAAGAATATTCGCAGTAAGAAAAGCAATCGGAAAAGAACCATTCCTTATGATTGATGCAAACATGAAGTGGAACGCCAGAGAGGCAATCCAACTTGCATGCCGCATTGAAGAAGCAGACATATTTTGGTTTGAAGAACCAATAGAAGCTGATGATGTTGATAGCCATGTAATATTGCATGAAAATACGATAATTCCCATCGCTATCGGAGAAACAATCTACAATAAATATGTCTTTCAGGAATATATCGCTCAAGGGGCAGCCGATATACTGCAACCGGATGCAGCGCGCGTCGGCGGAATTACCGAATGGATGAAGGTCGCACATACCGCTGAATGTTTTGGGCTTTCAGTTTCTCCGCATTTTCTCATGGACCTGCACGTGCATCTCTCAGCTGCAATACCAAATTCTCTTTTTGTAGAGTACATTCCATCACTTGACCCAGTACTAAGTGACACCTTAAAACTCAAAGATGGACATTTTACTCCACCAAATCGACCAGGACACGGCATACTGTTTGATAAACAAAAACTCAAACAATATCAAATATCATAAACAGAATCATACCATTTCTAAATGATAATGTCTCTTTTTTGTAGCACAAACTTTCAGTTTGTGTCCTAAAGAATGACTACGATAACAACCGTTCAATGAGACAATAATTTATAGAAACGGTATAACCACCAACCCAAAAATATAATGTTCATCGATTCACACGCACACATTCAAATTAATCAATTTCAACACGATCAAGAAGAAGTCCTAAAACGGGCAAATCAAGCTGAAGTCACCACAATCCTTATTGTAGGATTTGACTTAGAAACCAGTATTAGTGCAATTGCACTCTCCGAAAAACATGACAACCTTTTTGCAACTGTCGGATTGCACCCACATAACGCGAAGGATCTAACACCCGATACACTCAAGATATTTCATCAACTCATTAAACACGAAAAGGTGATTGCATTCGGTGAAATAGGGTTGGATTACTACCGAAATCTATCACCAAAAGACGTGCAAATAGACGCATTTGAAAAGCAATTAGACATCGCTGAAGATAACAACTTGCCAATTATTATTCATAACCGCGATGCGTATATGGATATACTCCCAATCTTAGAGGCACGACGCGGAAAAGTCACAGGTGTCCTTCACTGTTTTACTGGTGATGTTGAATTAATGCGCAGAAGTCTACAAATCGGATTTCACATAGGCATTGGAGGTATTGTAACATTTCCAAATGCAAAAAAGATGCAAACAGTTGCAAAAGTTGTACCTTTAGAGAAACTACTGATTGAAACCGATTGTCCATGGTTAACACCCCAATTCCAACGCGGCAAACGCAACGAACCAGCTTACGTGGTTGCTGTTGCGAAAAAAATCGCTGAACTTCGCAAAACATGCACTCAAGCAATCGCTGAAATCACGACAAAGAATTTCAATGCACTCTTTGATATCAAAAAAAGAAACCCTAACTATTGACCATGAAACACCTGAATCTTCGCATGTACGCGATGGTAATCGCACTCGTCTGTATCTGGTTAATTTTCACACTACTCACGGGTGGAACCTTTCTCAGCAACCGTAATCTATCCAACCTTTCTCGGCAAGCTACTGTTACTGCCATTCTCGCCATCGGTATGGTGTTGGTCATCATATCCGCAAATATAGACCTATCTGTCGGTTTTGGGGCAGGGCTGCTGGGGGCTATCACTGCAATCATACACGTCAAGTTCGGCACTCCTATTATCATTACACTCCTTTTAGTTATAAGCATTGGAGTATTAATTGGTGTTGCACAAGGATACCTTATCGCTTATCAACGGATACCCGCATTTATTGTCACCCTCGGCGGATTCCTTGTTTTCAGAGGCTTAATGCTGGCATTTACAAAAGGTGAGACTATCCTATTGCATGATAACTGGCTAAAAAATATCGGAAATGCCTACCTACCGTCCCAACTGGGATGGGGCCTCATGGGTGCTGGTCTTGTTCTAAGCGGCTATCTGTTATTACGGCAAACCTCCACAGCAAATTTAAATAAAAACAACAAATCACTCCTACTAAATATAATAAAAACTTTGGTTATATGGGGATGTGTTATAGCATTTACAGTTACCATGAACTCATATAAAGGTATTCCCATTCCTGCATGCATCCTATTGGGATTAACCTTTATTTTCCACTTCATTGCGAATCACACGCGCTTTGGAAGATATGTTTATGCTGTCGGGGGGAACGCTGAAGCAGCATATCTATCCGGAATCAACGTCCGCAGCATCACACTACGGGTATTTGCACTCATGGGAGCATTGATGGCAATCGCAGGTATCGTTATGACTACTCGCCTCGGTAGTGCGGGACCAAATGCTGGTAGTCTGCTTGAATTAGATGCTATCGCTGCATGTGTCATCGGCGGCGCAAGCCTAATGGGAGGGCGTGGGACCATTTTCGGGGCAGTCTTAGGGGCATTCGTTATGGCAAGTCTCAGCAACGGAATGAGCATGGCAAACATGGACACCGCTTGGCAGGATGCCATCAAAGGTATTGTCCTTGTCACCGCAGTCGGATTCGACATGGCATCAAGAAAACCGTAATTTGCCACTCTTTTATATTTAACCTTTCAAAATCTTCACTTTTTCTTCCAAAATCTTACTTTTCCCGCATTTTTTTAAACCGTTCCTAATAAATTCCTACTCATGTAACCAAATTCAAATAAGGAATATCGTTTATGTATATCAATTACACCCCCATAAGTGATCTGGCAGACGAGGAACTTGTCCGACTTGTCCAAGCACGCGATGAAGCAGCATTCGCAGAATTGATGAAACGTCACAACCCACGTATATGCTACCTGGTTGGTCAAAATTCAAGACAACGTCAAGATGCTGAAGAAATCCTTATGGACATCTGGATGGCTGTTTGGGATAACATTATCGGTTTACGAAAAGCAGAAAGTTTTGGTGGTTGGTTACACAGAATCGCACATAACGCCTGCAAAAGATACTACGCAGCCGGTAAACATCAATATAGTGAAATACTATTAGACTATGATGAATTAACTATACAGATTGATAGAGAAGCAGAACAACGTTTTCAACAAGCAAAACTACGATCTGATGCAAGAGAAGCAGTATATCAACTGCCACAACGCATACTGTCTGTCGGGAAATTATACTATCTTGAACAGTGGAGTGTCAATGAAATCGCTACTGAACTCAACTTAGCTGTTGGTACAGTGAAGTCAAAACTTAGTGAAGTCCGGAAACTGCTCAGAAAGGAATTTGAGGTAGAACCTATAAGGAGGAATACAATGTCAACTAATATGAAAAAAAATGAAAACAAACAGAACAAAATAAAGATTATAGGTGTTGGTGGTGCTGGTTGTAACACTGTTAAACACCTAATTGATGAAAGTTGGAAAAACACTGAATTCTATGTTGTAGATACCGATGAGGAAACACTCAGCACTTGCAATCAGGCAACACAAATACAAATCGGGAAAAACAACCTAAAGGGACAAAGTACTAACGGCAACCTTGAACTCGGTAAAAGGGCAGCTGCCGAAAGCATGGATGAACTACGCACAATCGTCTCAGACGCAAGTTTGGTTTATGTAATAGCAGGTATGGGGGGAGGAACTGGTACAGCCGTTGCCCCAGTTATTACTTCACTGGCACGTCAACAAAAAGCATTAACTATCTGTGCGGCAACCCGTCCGTTCAAAGAAGAAGGAGAACTGCGCTCTGTTCAAGCTGAAGAAGGGATAAGGGAAATGAAAAGTAACGAGCACCCACAAGCTGATGCAATCATAGTTGTACCTAACCAGCGAATACTGGATATAGTTGACGTGGATATACCTATGCACAAAGCTTTCCTGGAAAGTGATGAAATCTTAGTACAAGCTGTAAGTGCTATAACAGAAATGGTCACTTTTGAAGGTGAAATAAGTTTAGACTTAGAGGATGTTCAAAAAGTACTGCAAGACAAAGGAACTATTCTGATGAGTCTCGGTAAAGCCAAAGGCGATAATAGAGCCACAATCGCCGCACAGAACGTAATATCTTCACCACTACTTGAAGAGAGTAAAGTCAAAGAGGCATCTGCTGTCATTGTTAGCATCGCATCTCCATCAGATTTTACCCTGCAGGAATTGGATACAGCCATGAATATTATTCTCGAAGATTCCACAATTGAACAGTGTCTCTTTGGATTAACATATAAAGATGAACTTGAGGCTACGGGTGAAGTAATTATAACAATCATTGCAACTATGCCTGATTCATCTAAGAGGCAAGCACTTCCAATTGACACCAGTAAGGACACCGAAGCTCCCTCTGGTGATAAGACAATATCGGCTTCAAAATCACAAGAATTTGCACAGCAACCCAAATACAGTGATTACGACCTTTCAAATTTTATAAATCATGTTCCTGAAAGTGTGCAAACAACTATTGAAAATGGAATTTCTGCTACAACAAGAAATCAACTACAATCAGAAAAACTAAAGAATTGATAGCACAATTACTTTTTCATTTCCGCGTTTCACAACACCCCAGAATCACAGAATCACGGAATTCGCGGAATACACGGAATTCACGGAAAAGACCGCTACATCAAATCCCATTCCCCAGAAAACCCACATCCTATGCAACAAACCTTTTCCTGCTCTCTTCTCCGTGTCTTCCGTGTCCTCCGCGCCTTCCGCGATTCCGCACCCCAAACCTATGGTATATCTATTAGAAATCCCTTGTCCTCAACCCCACAATCCCTCCCATCCACACCCCACCCCAAGATATAATAATAACACTTGTAGCACAACCTGTATGAAGATTAATTTTTTAATTCGGTAATTTTCGTTTTCCCCAAACTCGGTAGGTGCGTTTTCCTAACCGCACCGGACTTCTATGCCAAATTACCGATTTATGGTGAATTATTGAAATAATTATACACCTCTTCTGTAGGAGCGACTTCCCGGTCGCGACCAAAGGTCGCTCCTACAACTCAGAATGTAGAATTAATTGTATAATTTACCATAATTACTTATAGTAGAATCCATAATTAAGTTTACACACGAAAGACTACCCCCCTTTATCCCCCCGCAAGCGAGGGGAGATCAGACAGGTGCAAAATGTATAAATAATTATAGACTTTACTATAATCTTCATTTAGGTTGTGCAGCTTCTGTAGCATAAACTGCCAGTTTGTGCCATCTTCTGTGTCGAGTTTCATTGTAGGAGGAGTTTCTAACCCCGATTTCTTCTCACTTGTCTGAACAAGGATTTACAAATCAAGAAATCAACGGTATGAATGCTATTTAGGCATTCCCCGCCTACCGAGTTTGGGGAAAATTAGAATTACCGAAAGAATAAGTTAATCTTCATATAGCATTCCCCCAAATCAACGCTACAAATGCCATTTAGGCATTTAGCGGGTATGAATGCCTTTTGGCATTCCCTGGGATTATCAGATTACAAGGATTGCCCTATCAAGGATTTTTGATGTATTTTAATGCCAACTTTAGGAATAGAACCTGTTGAGGTAAATCCTGAAAATCCTGGTTCAGACAAAACACAAAACGATACATTACCTAAATTTCCTTGCAAAAAAACAAAAATAGTGGTAAAGTAAGAATAAACAAAAACGCATTATCAAAAATAGACATACAACCAACGGAAAAAACAAATGACATTACACAAAACCATCTACATCATACTGCTAACCAGCCTAATACCAATCGCAGCAATCAACGCAATAGCACAAACTACAGACAATGAAACATACTGGCTATTAGTTGACACAACGCCGGACGCACAGGCACATAACCTGATGAACAAACTAAACAGTGTGATAGTAAAAACAGGAAAAGTACCCAAAAAACACATACGCCACCTTGAAAGTGAACACGCCACAAAACAAGAAATACAAGCAACGCTCAACGAAATCGGTAATATATCAAACAGCATAAACACACTCATATTTCTCTTTCACGGGGAAGTATCAATGTCAGATACAGGTAAGGCAATGCATCTCAAAACCCAATCAGAAGACACAATTGAAGATACTGTTCTAAACAAATGGTTCAAAGTAACTGGAATAGATCGCATGATTGTTATACTGGATGGATATGCACAAGAACAAAATCTGGGAATATACTATGCAAACAGAGAAACGCTCGGAAACGCTGCATTAAACCTAATACGACCCTTTGACACCGCAGAACCAACAGGAAAAAATTCATTTATACAGACTTTGACAGAGACCTTGTCGGAAGAAACGACAGATATAGATGACAACCGAAACATAAGCATTAAAGAGATAGACCAGCAGATACAAAATAAAATAACTTTTGAAAATTCCATTCTCGTACCAACAGGCAATGTCAATGCAACCGTTCTAAAACTCAGCCCCGCAATCAAAGTCACTTCTATCCCTGAAGGTGCAAAGATTCTCTTGAATGACATTGAAAATGGACTAACGCCAAATCGCTTTACTGAAAACTTACAAAGCGGCACTATCAAGGTAGAAATCAAAAAAGATGGTTTTATGAGTCCTGAAGCAAAAACTGCAGAATTGAAACTCACACAAGGAGAATTCGTAAATCTATCATGGAAACTAATGCCTATCTCAGTTATCGGCACTGTAACTGCTCCAGAAGATATATCAACGACAGGGACAAGTGTTTCAATAAACGGAACAGACTATGTACAACTTGTTGCAGAGGATGGCACTTATGCTTTCCAAAACTGGAATGCAAATGCAATGCTAATACCAGGAAATGAATACACACTAAACGCAATGCAAGGCGACTTCTACCACGGTACCGCAACTTTCACTTATGAAGGATACACTGCAATTAAGCAAAACATTGAATTAGTCAAAATGACATGGTTCGAAATCACTGAACTGGAATTCAAAAGGAATGACCATCAAAAAGCTATAGCAACATTCAAAAATGGTATACAGGACACAACTGATCTACCTCAGTTGTCACCCGATTTAACAGTGATGTTATACTCCCACTTTGCCGCCGCAGTTGACCGTTCTGAAATTCAGGATGTCAACACCATCGTCGCAACAGCAAAATTAGCCGAAGCATATCAACAACCACAACTTGCAAAAAAATACTGGAAACTCGTTAAATCAACCGCAGAAAAAGGAACGGACGCAAACAAATTAGCAAAAAAACATCTCTGGCAACTCAACAAAACACGTAATATCATCAACTTATGCGTTATCTGTCTATTGATCATCATCGCAGCTTCCGGATCATACACTTATTATAGATACAGAAAATCAAAACAAATAAATACAACTGAATAGATTACCTATCTACAATAACATACCACCAGAGGCATTCAATTGTCACAAAGCATCATTGTTGGAGGGGTTTCTAACC
>JAAXHO010000112.1 GCA_012270795.1 Candidatus Poribacteria bacterium | reverse complement strand
AAAAGGCATTCATACCGTTGATTTCTTGGTCGCGACCGTGCGGCCTCTTTGTAGGAACGACCCTCGGTCGCGACCGGGAGGTCGCTCCTACCGAAGGGAGGACCTCTAATCAGCAATAACAGTAGAATTTCTTAATGAGACAATATTTATCAGAATTGGTATTAAACTCAAAATCACATCAACCCAAAGGAACGAAAAATATGCAAGCCAAAAATTCTCAACGCATATTCTTATTGAGTGTTCTAATTCTCAGCTCCATTACAACTGTTTCCCTACATAACAGTTTCGCACAAAATTATACACAAATGAGTCTGCCAGAAGGTGCAATAGCACGACTTGGAAAAGGTGAACTCAGGGATTTCTTGTATTCTCCTGATGGAAAAGTGTTAGCAGTTGCATACACAAACGGAATTTGATTATACGAAACTGAAACGTATCATGAGATTAAGCTACTTCCAATACCATTATACAATTCAATCTATTCAATTGGACGCAAACTCAAAAATATCAGATTTAGTGTTGATGGAGAGACAATTGTGGGTGAGACAGATGCAATCTATAAACCAATTCTGCTGTGGGATGTCGCTACTGGAGAATGCACGATAGTTTCGTTGGATGCTGAAGGAGTATCTTTTAGCCCTGATCGACAGAAACTTATAATTGAAGGTGAAATTAAAGACATAGAACTATGGCAAGAACCTAATGTTAACACTAAAGAAGCGTTAATAGAAGAAGATGATGAAAAAGAAAAGGTTAAAATTGCGTATAATCCTGATGGGAAAACCTACGCCACAACAAACAATAAGTACGGTTTCACAATACACGATACACAAACAAAAAAACAGATAAAGAAAATTGTAGACTATTTACATCCTGTTTTTTCAGAGGAAATATTACTGAGTCCAGATGGAAAACTGGTTGCAATGTTGCAGTACAAATGTCCTATTCATCTGTGGGATACTAACACGGGGAAGCTGAAGTTTACACTTACTGAACACAGTTTGACAAGATTACCCAATCACGAACACATGCATTATCATCAACCCTTCGTATTTGAAGGTGTCGCCTTCAGTCCTGATGGAAAAACACTTGTCTGTGGCAGTATAGACGGCACGATCCGCCTATGGGACCTCAACAACGGGAAACTCAAAAAAACATTAAAGGGACATACTGAATTCGTAAATAGCGCAGTTTTCAGTTCAGATGGAAAACGCCTTGCAACTGGAAGTGATGACGGGAGTATCCTCCTGTGGAATACGGAAAATTGGAAACATAAACCTTACCACGATGAACGGACATCTTCTATTTCATGCCTTGCTTTTAATCAGGATGGAAGCTACCTTGCTGTCGGTAGCCAAAAGGGTGAAATCTATCTCTTTGATGTAGAAATAGATTTACCAATCAGGATTTTCAAAGGACATACCCGATACGTAAGTCGCATAATGTTCAGTCCTGACGGGCACCAACTCGCAAGTGCTAGCTGGGATAGAAGCACCCGTTTATGGGACATAGAGACGGAAGAACTGCTAAAAACAATCGCAGCACCGATGGAAATTACCTCACCTGAAGATGACGACTATTGGAAAGCATTGCTGTTTACGAAAGAAGGACATCTCTTGGCAATTAATGCTGAATCCCGTTTTATCCATTTTTGGAACGTCAACACTGGACAATTCAGTCAATTCTTGATTGGACATGCAACCTTTCTGAGATGTTTTTCACTTAGTCCTGATATGCAAACACTTGCCAGTTATAGCTTTGACGATACAATACTACTATGGGATATGAAAAACATAACGAAAATAGTAAATAAGTAACTCAAGTTGCTACACCTGTAGCACAATCTGCCAGATTGTGCCGTAAGGGGCGCAAACTGGATTGCCAGGGTTATTTAGTTTTAGGTGTTTTGGCAGATATTTATAACATTCGTGAATTAGATGCGTAGGTCGGGTAGAGCGTTAGCGAAACCTATAGGTGTCAATTTAAGGAGCACAACCTCTTACGGGAGGTGTTTTCAACTCCGATAAATCGGTATGCAAAGTAGTAGGCACACGCCGTGTGCCGTATATATCCCTAAAGCATGTGTGGCAGACGGCACGCGGAGCGTGCCTACTACTTTTAAATCAACGCTAAATTGACACCCGGGGAATGCTATATAGCATTCATACCGTTGATTTATGGGTTTCGCTAACGCTTTACCCGACCTACGATATAAACTATTAGTAATACAAATAAACGGAAACTCTTAAAACTAAATAACCCTGCTGGATTGCTACAAAATCTTGCGAAAAAAAAACAGTTATTCACTGAAAAAACTGTGTTGTATGTCTAAAATCTTGTAGGTAGCAACTTAGGTAGTAAGTAGAAAAATTTTTGAAATCCATCATGCAAATGAGTTTAAAACTAATGAGAATTAAACTGCTCCTAACTTTACTGGTGTTCTGCATCATTTCAATTTTCTTAGTAATTCATATTGTTCCAAAGATTGTTAACACAGATACATTTACGCTTGAAACTCCACAGACGAATTTACCCAAAGGTCTAAAATCACGAATTGGTAAAGGGATGATTCATGATGTTGCATACCTTCCTGATGGCACACAATTTGCTGTCGCAAGTGCTACCGGAATTTGGTTCTACGATGCAAACACGTACGAGGAAAAAGCACTCATAGCAACAGATAAACCCGCCGTAAAGATGATGGCATTCAGTGCGGACGGAAAAAAACTGGCAACTATCGGTGAAAATAAAGCAATCCTAATATGGGATACGGAAACACTAAAGCACAAAACAACATTCATCTCTGATTCAGCACCTCATTCTGAATTATATTTTGATTATATATCGTTCATCAATGATTGGCAAACGCTTGTAAGTAACGGTTCCAGTGACATTCAATTCTGGAATGTGACAACAGGCACACATCATGTTGAACTTGATCGATTGCACGGTTATAGCAATTTTGCTTTTAGTCCGGATGGTAGAATTATGGCAACTAATCGTGGAAATGTTATCCTTGTAAGGGATGTTGTGGAAGATAAGTTATTGCAAAAAATAGAGATGATTTCACATGTAGATAAATGTTTGGCATTAAGTTCAGATGGGAGAACAGTCGCATCAGGACATCATCACTATACATCAGGCAAACATCACTATACATCAGGCAAACATCACTATACAATTGATTTATGGGATATTGAAACAGGTAAACATAAGAAAACCCTAAAAGGACATAAAAAAAGTATAGAATCCCTTGCTTTTAGTCCAGATGGAAAAACGCTTGCAAGTGGAAGTTTAGACAATACCATCATATTGTGGGATGTCGCCAAGGGAAAACGTAAAAAGACTTTGAAAAAACACGCTAATGAAATCCGTAAAGTCGTCTTTAGTCCTGATGGAAAAACGCTATTAAGTTATGACAGATCAACCATTCTCAAACTATGGGAAGTTGAAACAGGAAAACTTATTCATAACATAAATGACCATGCTAATATCGCAACAAGCATATCGTTAAGTCCGGATGGGTTAACTCTCGTGAGTGGAAGTCAGAATGGATACATACATATTTGGGATGTTGCCACAGGGAAAAAGAAAAAGACATTTAAAGCACACAATAATAGCGTTACTTCCGTATCATATAGTCCAGACGGGTTAACTATAGCAAGCGCAAGTTGGGACAAGACAATACATTTATGGGATGTGTCAACAAGTAAACGTAAGAACAGTTTAAAGAAACCTTCAGGAAATATGAGAAATATGGTTTTTAGTCCAGTGGATCCTTTGCTTGTTGTCGCGACAGACAAAAGTATTCATGTATGGGATGTTGACCCACTGCAACTCAAGTACGCACCAATTGAACATAAGTCAAACGCTATTTATCAAGGGTTGTTGTTGAGCGCAGATGGAAAAAGCATTGTAAGTACTGGTGAGGCTCAGACCGTTAAGATTTGGAATGTTGCAAAGGGAAACCTTAGAAAAACCTTGAAACTCAAAAATACTTATCCGTTGACAAAAGATATCGCATTAAATCCAGACGGTAAGATACTCGTGAGTATAAACATTTTTGAGAATACATTGCATTTGTGGAATGTTATGACTGGTGAATACAAAAACTCTCTTAAAGACATACATATTCTTAATTGGTTTGGAATATATCTAAGCTGTGAGTTTAGTCCTGATGGGAAATATCTTGTTGCAGGAAGCTATGACGCGACCTTAAGTCTTTGGGATGCGACCACTAATAAGTTGGTTAATTCACTTAAAGGATTTACACATACGATAAGAGATATAGCATTTAGCAAGGACGGAAAAACACTCTTAACAAGCGGAGATGGGGCAGTACTTGTATGGGACTTTGCTACTCTAATAAATCGTTAGGAAAACTCAAGTTGCTACCTATGTAGCACAATCTGCCAGATTGTGTCGTAAAGGGGCGCAAACTGGATTGCTACAAAATCTTGCGAAAACTGTATTATGCACTATTAAAAATTGAATGTAATATATTTCTTCACACAAGCGGAACGTATTATCGTAATTTCACTAATGGAGTCAATCACACCTATGCAAATAAAAAATCCTTGATGAAGGTAATCCTGAAAATCTAATAATCTTGAAAATCCTAGTTCAGACAATAACAGTTATACTACTATTATTACCACCTTTTGGTATAAACAAAAAAGAAAGGAACGGCATTTGAGTGTGAACACACTAAAAAAATGCTGGAAATATCTATGAAAAAAATCCGTTACTTACTGATCCTATTCATACTCACATTTCACGGAATAGCATCAGCACAAAACCTTGAAGACCGAGTAGTTGAACACACCTACCCAAACGGTCTAAAACTATTGATGATTGAACGTCATAACTCACCGACCGTCGCGCCATACATCCTCTTCAAAGCGGGTTCTGTGGACGAATCAAACAATGCACGCGGCATCGCGCACATGCTTGAACACATGCTGTTCAAAGGCACAAAAACAATCGGCACAACCAATTATGAAAAGGAAAAAGTCGTACTCGCAGAAATCGACAAAATCGGTGATGCTTTAGACAAAGAACGCGCTAAAGGCAATAAAGCAAACCATAAAAAAATCGCTGAATTAGAAGCAGCACTCAAAACACAGCAAGATGCTGCAAAACAGTGGGTCGTTTCAGGCGAATATACCGAAATCTATACACAACACGGCAGCACCGGATTCAACGCCGGCACATCTGTTGACTATACAATTTATACAGTCGAACTACCTTCAAACAAATTAGAACTCTGGGCAATGCTTGAATCTGACAGACTCAAAAATGCTGTCCTACGCCAATTCTATGTGGAACGCGAAGCAGTAAAAGAAGAGCGAAGGATGGTTGTGGATTCACGCCCAGGTGGAAAATTATATGAACAGTTTATGGCATCAGCATTCACCGCACACCCCTACGGTATTCCTATCATCGGTTTCCCCTCCGATATAGCAATGCTAAACAGAAATAAAGCTGAAGAATTCTTCAAAATCCACTACGCACCAAACAACTCTGTTATGGTCATTGTCGGTGATATAAACACTGAAAAAACAATCAAGTTGATTGATAAATACTTCGGAGATATCCCATCACAACCTCTCCCGCAAGAAGTCACCACCAAAGAACCCAAACAGGAAGGGGAAAGACGAATCGAAGTAGAATTTGACGCAGAACCACAACTGATGATAGGCTTTCATAAACCTACAATCCCACATTTTGATGATTATGTCTTAGATATGATCAGTGCCATCCTCTCGGATGGACGCACCTCACGTTTCTACAAAAACATCGTTGAAGAAAGTATCGCGGTTTCAGTAGACTCTATCAATGGATACCCAGGCGCAAGATACGATAACCTCTTTGTCATTAGTGCTACACCACAATCACCAAACACAACTATTGATGTGGAAAATGCAATTTATGAACAACTGGAAAAACTGAAAACCGAACCTGTCGCAGAAAAGGAATTCAAACGCATCCTAAAACAAATTGATGCAGGTTTCATCCGTGGGCTGAGTTCTAATTCTGGAATGGCATACCAACTCGCATTTTATGAAGGCATCGCAAACAACTGGCGATATATCCTTGAGTGGCGGAAAAAAATGTATGAAATCACTCCCGATGACATCATGAGAGTCGCCAAGAAATACTTTAAGAAAAGCAATCGCACCGTCGCAACACTCATAAAGAAAGAAACAGATACTGAAGAACAGTCAGATTCTGATGAGGATTTTGAATAATGTTGATACAAAATAGAACCAAATTAATTTTACTCATTCTAATCACATGCTTGATGTCTGTTAGCAGCACAACACTAATTGCAAAACCCCATGAAGAACTGACCTTTGAACCAATCGAATTTAATCCACCTGTACCAGAAAAAAGAGTCTTGTCAAACGGTATGACACTATACCTACTTGAGGATCACGAACTACCAGTTTTTGACATCAGTGGGCTAGTAAAAACTGGTACAATCTACGACTCAAACGACAAAATCGGATTAGCGTCAATATGCGCAAGTGTCATGCGAACAGGAGGAACTGAAGCCAGAGAACCAGACGCACTAAACGAAGAACTGGAATCTATGGCAGCCTCAGTTGAAATCGGTATGTCACCCGAATACGGCTCAGTAAATCTATCTACAATGGCTGAGGACATTGAAAAGGGATTGGAAATCTTCGCAGATGTCTTGCGTAACCCCGCTTTCAGAGAGGATAAACTGGAACTCAGAAAACAACAAGCAATTGAAGCAATCCGTCGCAGAAACGACAATCCAATCCAACTGGCATGGCGAAACTTCTCCGAAATTCTTTATGGAAAAGACCACCCATTCGGTTGGTATTCTGAAGTTGAAATTGTAGAGAGCATCACTGTAGACGACCTTAAGGCATTTCACACAAAGTTTTTCAAACCTGAGAATATAATGCTCGCAATCACTGGTGACTTTGATACAGACACACTAATAACCCAACTTGAAAATGTATTTGAAGGTTGGGAAAACACGAAAATAGATTTCCCCACAATTCAACCTGTGGAAAATATGCCAAAACCTTCTGTCAACCATATTCAGAAGGATTTACCACAGACAACCATGTTGATCGGACACTATGGAATAAAACGCACACCCGATTTCCCCGATTTCTTCGCACTACGTGTCATGAACGATATACTCGGAGAAGGGGGATTTACTTCACGATTGATGATGGAAGTACGCGAAAAACACGGACTCGCATATATGGTCGGAAGTCTCATGCAAACAAATTTTTACACCAACCCAGGGGAATGGTTCGCATATTGTCAAACACGCTCAGAAAAAACTGCTGAAGCAATTGCACTCATCATCAGCATCATAAAAAATATACGAGAAAATCCTGTAACAGAAGAAGAACTCAATCGCACAAAGGATTCCCTTATCAACTCGTTTGTCTTCGGTTTTGAAAGCAGTTCACAAATTGCATTTCAACAGATGATGCTTGCGTACCGTGGGTTTGCTCCCGACTTCCTTGAAACCTTCACAGATAACATCGCAAAAGTAACTGCTGAAGATGTTCAAGCAGTCGCACAAAAATACCTACATCCAGACGCACTGACCATCGTCACCGTCGGTAATCAAGATAATTTTGATCGTCCCTTATCTGAATTTGGCGAAGTCAATGAAATAGAGATAAAGCAACCTGAACCACCACCAACAGAACAGATACCAGAAGCAAGTGAGACCGACATTGCAAAAGCAAAGGAAATCGTTGCTGCTGCTGTCCAAGCACACGGCGGACTTGAAAAACTAAAAGCTGTGAAAAATGTTGTTTCAAACGCAAACGTCACCTTCAAACCACTAACAGGACCAATGAACTTAAACGTTGTAATAACCCAAATATACCCAGATAAATTCAGACAGGATATGAATTATCCACAAGGTAAAGTTAGTATTGTATTCGACGGAGAAACTACAGTTTTTATCTCACCCAACGGAATGCAACCAACGCCTCCGGAAACAACTGCCCAAATGAAAGATACCGTTTTTAGAGATACTGTTCCACTCCTAATACATCTTTCACAGAATGATGCCACTGTTCAATATTCCGGAACAGAAGATGTGAACGGAATAAATGCTTCTGTCTTACTTGTAAAAATGCCTTCAGGTCAAATACTAAAACTCTTCATCAGCGAAGAGACACACTTAGTTGTAAAAACTGCATACCGACAGACACAACAAGGAACAACCGCAAATCTTGAAATAATTTATTCCGACTACCGAGAAATTGAAGGAGTTAAGTTTCCATTTAGTTATGTTCAATACATAAACGATGAACAACACACCAAAAACAACGTCAGCACTCTCAAAGTAAACACTGACATCAACGAATCACTGTTTGACACATCAGAATGAATACCTATACTTTACGGTAGGAGCGACCTTTGGTCGCGACCGTGCGGTATCTTCTGTAGGAACGACCCGGTGAATGCCTAAATGGCATTCATACCGTCGATTTCTTAGTCGCGACCAGAGGTCGTTCCTACCAAACTTGTCCCTACCACCTTGTCTTCAGATTACCCCATGTCGTTGTCAATTTTCCAGCAGCATCAACAGCAAAAAAGTCTTGTGCGTTCATCACTCTCACAACTTCAGCATCTGTCAATGCCCGATCATACACAACAAGCTCATCCATTAACCCTTTGTAAGCATTTCCCCCAGTTCCTCGCCCACCAAATTCAAGAGGGTTATCATTCCAGATCATCACAGGACCATTAGCAGGTACCGCTTTTTCACCTTTAAGTTCACCATCAAGGTAAACACGAAGGTTCTCCCCATCAAAAGTACCAACCACATGGTACCAGGTATCCGTTTTCATTCCTAATTCAGGTAAAGGAACCGTAATATCAACATCAGTACCGTCAAACGGTCCCATATCCTCTTGACCAGCATTGATATACCAATACAACCCTTGACCACTACCGAGTCCAAATTCCACGTTATCATCGCTCGATCCAGATTTGTGAAAAAAGATGTTCCCATAGACATGTCCGTTACCGAGAACTTCAGCTGATATTTCGTAAGGGTAGATCCAAACAGCCACAGTGAGATGTTCAGTGTAAAGTTCACTTTTTCCACCCGGTTCATCTATCTTAGCAGAACCTGCAGAAAACTCAATGGCTCCTCCATATTTACCATTTTCAACAAATTTTGCTGTAGCATGTAGAGCCGCTTCAAAACCTTTTGGTCCGACATCTTTAGCAATATTTCCCTCTCCCTCTTCAAACGGCATATAGAAATGCAATCCCCCCAGAACTTGAGCATACACGCTGAACGACAATAAGCAAAATGTTAATACCACAAAAAAAGAAAAATAACGTTTCATTTTTACTTTTACTCCTTTACTCTCAAGAAATGAAAATGCACAGAACAAAACAATACAACCCACTATCCGCAAAACCAACATAAACCTAAATTTGAAAATTAAAAACTGGTAAATAGAGATTCCTTATGTAATTAAGAAATATTATGTAATTAACGACTTGTGCCAGTTAATTA
>JAAXHO010000122.1 GCA_012270795.1 Candidatus Poribacteria bacterium | reverse complement strand
ATCCCGTATCTACTTATTGCGAAAAAAAAGATACGTCATACAAGCATTCTTGTCTTCAAATTGACTTATAGATTATGGGATAGTTATGCACAGAACAGCGGACAGAATGACACCATCAGAACTTGCAAAATGCAGAGAAAACCTCAAACAAGAATGGGAAAACCATCAAATTGATAAGGTTTCGCTTGAACTCGGGTGGGATCTCGCACACCGTGTTCCGCTCTTCCTTTATGAGAATTATAAAGTTACGAAAATTGCTGTCTGCGGTTCGCTCTCTGAAAGAGATTGGTTCGTCAAGGCTTCAGATATAGATATTGCAGTGTGGGGTATTTCAGATGATCAATGCTTTGATACAATTCGCGATGAAGTCAAACATAATATAGATACTAGAATTGACTTAATTGATTATGAACGAGTTGATGAATATTTTCGAATGAGAGTTAAACAGCAACTCATTCACATCAGAAAAGGTGGGGTAAGTATCCCTAAGGTAGCAGATGGAATCTATCCCACAACATTAGAGGAACATGAGAATATATACGAAAAATATAAAAACAGACTCATCCAATATGTTGAGGATGGAAAAAATAAAATAGAACGTATTTTGACCAGAATAAAGGGCAATTTACCAAGAATTGAAAAGAATCAAAATAATAATAGTGAAATCATTATAAATGCCATTGTTGAAGATATTTATATGATTTATGAGGAAATTGCAAAAGTATTTTTGCATATTGTTCGCATGGTTGACATGTGTGAGCCACCTTATTGGGATACTTGCGATGATATTTTGATACAGGTCGCAGAACAAACGGATAGGCGTCCATCTGTTGTGACTCATGAAACTTTTTCAGGCTTAAAACCCCTATTGGAATTTCATAACCAATATAAATTTCATAAAATAGATCTAGAATCATTGACTTTTGAAGATGTAAAGAACCGTGCTGGGGAGTTGGAAGAATTAGTTGTAAGTGTGTATGTAGAACTGGACACTTTTATAGATTATTTGAACAAGACATAAGGTGTTATGAAAGAAGATGGACAGTTGAAATCAGGCGGAGTCACATGGAAAGCTGTTGTCATTACACTTGTGTTGATTCCGTTTAATTTCTA
>JAAXHO010000161.1 GCA_012270795.1 Candidatus Poribacteria bacterium | reverse complement strand
AAATAAATGTTTAGGTCGTAAGTTGATGGCATTAAAAGATGTTGTTTATGCATAAATAAACAATACAACATGTTGTATATTATGAATAGTAATTAGCACAAGTCGTCTGTTTAATAAAAAACTATCAAAATCATGGCAAACGTTCCGAAAAGTGAAACCTAACTAACCAAAAAAACGTGAATTATAGGGTAAGGTTAACAACCTACAATTAATACTATATACACATTATTAGGAGTAAATTATTATGTCACTCAATCCTTACTTAACCTTAAATGGCGATTGTCAAGAAGCGTTTGAACTTTATCGTTCAGTTTTTGGCGGTGAGTTCATGACATGTCAAACGTTTCGAGAAGCACCTGAAGACCTTGATATTGCCGAAGAAGATCTCGACCGAATTATGCATGTTTCTCTACCATCGGCGACAGTGTGTTGATGGGTAGTGATACATGTGATTCTTTCGGACCACCACGTATCATGGGTAACAATTTTTCTCTCTGTTTCAATGCAAACAGTAGAACACAAGCAAATGAAGTATTTGCAAAATTATCTAATGGTGGAAAAGTCGTGATGCCGATGCAAGATGCTTTCTGGGGTTCGTACTACGGAAAATGTATTGACAAATTTGGAATTACCTGGGATATTCTGTCTGATCACGCTTAGGAATAATTGCTTGAATCACTAAGCCAACACCTTCACCCCACGGTAGGCGGAGTTTCCTGACTTTGCCGAGTACAGAGTATCCAATTAATTCTAAACTTTACTATAACACATAAATACTACACTTTTATGTATGTGTTGGTAAACATTTACCGTTCAACTTTTGTTCTAATTTTACGATTCATGAAGTCGTGTGCAAAATGTTTACCAACGTATCAATCAACAACCTGTCCCAAAGCAGAACGGTAAGTTTTCACTGCATTTTCCAACCCGATATACAACGCATCTGCCATCAAATGATGTCCAATGGATACCTCAAGTAGACCCGGTAGTTGTTGCATTAAAGGAAGATTCTCAAGATTCAGGTCATGTCCAGCATTCGCACCTAAACCCAATTCAAGAGCCTTTTCTCCTGCTTTCTGTAGCAATGTAAATTCTCTTTGAATTTCTGTTTCCGTTTCTGCCATCGCGTAAGGTGCTGTATAAAGTTCAATTCTATCCGCACCAATATCAACCGTCCGTTCAATCTGTTCCAAGTCTGTTCCGCTGAACAAACTCACACGAATTCCTGCTTCCTTCAGAGAAGCTATCACCGGTTTCAGCATGTCACCATTCTGCTTAATATCCCAAACAGTATGGCTTGTGATTTCACCAGAAACAACTGGCACGAGTGTACATTGCGTAGGTCGGACCTCTAACACCATGTCAAGAAGGTCAGGACGCGGGTCGCCTTCAATATTATATTCAACCTCAGCATCCGTTTTTGAGTTGATTTCTTTTAGATGCTGTGCAATCTCATATACATCCAAAGGTTTGATATGCCGTTGGTCTTCACGGGGATGTACAGTAATGCCTTGTGCCCCCGCATCTATGCAGGTATCAACAGCAGTCAAGACTTTTGGGATGTTGCCCCCTCTGGAATTACGTAAGGTGGCAATTTTGTTGACATTCACACTCAAACAGATCATCTGTTCTCCCTTCTGTTTGTTATACCATTTCTAATATATTATGTCTCATTAGCTGCGGAGATCCGGTAGGAGCGACCTCCCGGTCGCGACCGGGAGGTCGCTCCTACCGAAGAGAGGACCTCCAATCAACAATAACAGTGGAATTCCTTAATGAGACAATATTTATTAGAATTGGTATTATATTTCAATTGGTTGTGGTCTTACTTCACTTAAGATATTATAATGTTGAAAGTTTCCCATAGTACCACATAATGATTATATGTTTCACCGTGTCAAAGGTATTTCCAATGTTTCAGGCAGTAAGCATGATATTTCGTTACACGCTTGGTAGTTCAACCTTCAATATGATATTTTGTGTCTTCTTGAAATTTACATTTGGTTTCTGTCTTAACTTTAGTGTGATCTTGATAGTGTTTTCATAGACTTTCAACGCCTCATCACTAAATTCAAATTGAACTGATTCGTCCATTTCCAAGTGCCGTCTGGATTCTTAAGTGCGGCTTCATCAACAGATGCATTAAATGCCATAAGAAATAGAATTATAAATAATAAAAAGTTTCGTCCAGTGTATTTCATTGTTGACTCCTACTATTGTACAAGTGCACGTTGTGCTTTTGCGCGTCCTCGCTCGGTAAGCATCAGTTGCGATGCTTCCTGTAATACATACCGATTGTTCAACGCATTTTTGACGACCCGTAATGCAAAAGACGGTTCCCAACGTAGATGTTCATGAAGATGTGCTATCTCAGATTCCTCTTGCGCTTCGGGTAACCCTTCATGGTTAAAAAGGTGAATAACAAGCATCGTTTGGGCAAATTCCCACTTCTGACGGATATGTCGGCGCGCTATGGATACAAGTCCACGATTCGGGACAATTAGAAATACAAGAACAAAAACAAGCAATGTCACAGACGCAATAGTACCTGCAATAGATACATTCAGAAAAATGGATAGCCAATAACCGCTCAAAGCGTTAATGCTACCGATTATAACACTAAGAATAAGCATTCGCGTAAGACTGTCAGTCATCAGATAGGCTGTTGCTGGTGGACCAACAATCAGGGCAACAACCAGAATTGAACCCACCGCATCAAACGCGCCAACAGTAGTCATAGATACCAAAGCCATCAATCCATAATGGATTAGGGTTGGTGCAAAACCTAATGTAGCAGCCAAACTTGCATCAAACGTTACCAACTTCAGTTCTTTATAAAATACAAGAATAAAGGTAACGTTCAACACAAACATAAAACCCATCACATAAAGTGCCACAGGACCTATTTCTCTTCCATTTATATCAAGTTGGTTTAATGGTGCATAGGCAAGTTCACCCAGAAGAACCGCATCAATATCTAAATGTATGTTTTTTGAGTACCTTGAAATTAAGATTACACCAATGCTGAAAAGCGCAGGAAATGTTAATCCAATTGCAGCGTCCTCTTTCACCAGTTTCGTTTTTTGTAATAACTCAACGAATACAACTGTCAGGATACCAGTCGCAGTCGCTGCAACTATGAGGAGTGGGGATGAAACACTGTGCGTCAGAAAAAACGCAAGCACGATACCGGGAAGAATCGCATGACTAATCGCATCACTCATCAATGTCATCCTGCGTAACACCAAAAAAACACCCGGTAGAGCACATGCTGATGCAGTGACAATAGCAATAATAGCAGTAAGTAAATTAATATTTTCTGTTATCATTTTCTTCAATTCGGTTATTGACAGATGTGGATTTCACTAAACTACTGGTAGCTAACTTCAAACTATGTCTGTTTCTACTTTGTTTGATGCTGTTCCACAATAATCCTCGGTTCGGTGCCAATGCCATGGAAAACACAACCATAAAAGTAACACATAAAATAATAGTTGGACCAGTGGGGATAGCGGTTGCACTACTACTGATAAAAGTACCAACCACACCAGAAAACGCACCAAAACAACCAGCAAGTATCACCATTAAGTTAAGTCTATTCGTCCACTGCCGCGCTGCAACTGCCGGAGCTACTAACATTGCACTCATTAATACTGCCCCTACTGCTTGCAAACCTATAACTATCGCAATAACAAGCAAACTCGTTAAGACTATATCAAGCAAGCGAGTCGGTAACCCAATTGAAGCAGCGAAACCCTCATCAAATACAAGCAGTTTTAACTCTTTCCATAAAATGCTCGTGATTAACAGTGCCAATCCGCCAAGAATCCCAATCGTTAACACATCACGTTGCAGCAAAGTCGCGGCTTGTCCAAAAATAAACGTATCTAAACCTGCCTGATTAGCATTACCTTGATGCTGTATCCACGACAGCAAAACTAAACCGAAACCAAAAAAAGTTGATAGCACAATTCCAAGCGCGCTGTCATATTTGATACGCGTGAGTCTTACGATACCCACAACAAACAGCGTTGCAATCCATCCTGCTATCGCTGCACCGAGAACCAAAATCAGTGGTGTCTTACTTCCTGTCAACATAAACGCAATCGCTATACCCGGTAAAGCTGCATGTGAGATCGTATCACCAAGGAGACTCTGTCTACGCAATACAGCATAGGTGCCAAGCGCGCCACTGATTGCCCCCAGTAACGCAGCACCAATAGACACAACCATCAGTGTATAATCAAACCGTGTGAGAAAGAAAAAATCCAACATGATTCTATGTTATTCCATTACTAATAGAAATTGTACGTTTGCTGCAAAGGTGCGGTGGGAGCAATCTGACAGAGGTTATATGTACATCTGACCTTGATTCGCTGGTCGTGACAACCCATTGATTCCTAAAAATAAAACGTTATGATAGAAATCCACAAATAGTGTCATTTGTTCTTGATAAATGCTATACGTCCACCATAGGTCTCACGCAGATTATCGGCTGTGAACGTGTCTTCAACGGGACCACTTGCAATACGCCGAATGTTTAATAGCATCACCCAATCGAAATAATCTGTCACCGTTTGCAAATCATGGTGTACTACAACGACAGTCTTACCATTTTCTCGGAGTTCTTGCAGGAGTGCAATAATTGCACGTTCAGTAGTTGCATCAACACCCTGAAATGGTTCATCCATCAAGTAAATAGTAGCATCTTGCACGAGGGCACGTGCTATGAAGACGCGCTGCTGTTGGCCACCAGAAAGTTGACTAATCTGACGCGTCGTATACTTCTCCATACCGACTTTCTCAATTGCATGCATCGCTAATTCGCGATCCTGTTTCCCAGGTCGTCTTACCCAGCCGAGTGCCCCATATCTTCCCATCATCACAACATCAAGCACGTTTGTCGGAAAATCCCAGTCAACACTACCGCGTTGCGGTACATATCCGACAATCTTTCGCTGAACAGCATAAGGTTTGTTATAAATTAGGACATTTCCCGCTGCAGGTCGCACTAAACCTAAAATCGCTTTGATCAATGTTGTTTTTCCCGCCCCGTTCGGACCAACGATGGATAAAAGCACTCCCGGTGGCACATCAAGGTCTATGTCCCACAATACAGGTGTTTCTCGATATGCAACGGTAAGATCTGTTACCTGAATAGCTTTAGTTTCTTGGATTTGCAATGCTAATCTTCCTCTGCTTCAGTCATCTCTCTGGTCAATCCTTTTACAATTGTATCAATGTTACTCCGTATCATACCGATATAAGTGCCTTCAGGTGTACCTTCATTTCCCATTGCATCTGAATAGAGCGGTTCACCAAGTTCAACTTCAAGTCCTTTCGCATTCACTGACGCTTTAACAGCATCAATCTTTCGTGTAGATACAGAGGTTTCTACAAATATAGTGGGGATGCGTCTTTCTACTATATAGGTTGCTAAACCCTGCACATCTGCAATACTCGCTTCAGTCGCGGTACTAATCCCTTGCAAACCGCGCACTTCAAATCCATAAGCCCTACCAAAGTAGTTAAATGCATCATGCGCTGTCACAAGCACGCGTTGTTCCGATGGAATGAGTTCTGTCTGACTTCTAACATATTGATCCAATTCTAATAGTTTCGCAAGATAATTTTTAGCATTTTCTTGATATATTGTCTCATCTTCAGGACGATACTCACTTAAAGTATCCCGAACTTTTTCCATCACCTTCATCCAAAGTTTTACATCAAACCAAACATGCGGGTCATACTGACCCTCAAATTCATCCGGTCTTAACAACTGTGCTTTATCTATGCTGTCTGTCACCGCAACGGTTTGTGTGTTTCCCTTCATTTTCGCAAGCACTTCTCCCATTCTCGCTTCAAGTTGTAAACCATTATAAAAGATTATATGTGCGGAACTCAATGTCTGAATATCTTTAGGCGTCGGTCTATAGTAATGCGGATCAACTCCAGCCCCCATCATCCCTATCACTTCTACCTTATTACCTCCCACGTTCTTGACAATATCTGTAATCATACCGATAGTGCAAACAACACGGATTTTGCCATCCTTTGACGCATTAGATGATTTATTTGAATCACAACCAATATGTGTCAAAGTAGAGAAAAGAAATAGAACACACACAATGTTAATTAGTAGAGGGAATTCTAATCTATTTTGTTTCATCTTATTTAATCTCAACTTAACCAGTTTAGTCATAGTGTCAATTACCTAAAAAGTTGATTAGTACAAATCGTTCTAAGAGTTCACCAACAAGAAAACCGAATCCAGCAACACCTAAACCGACAACAAACATATCAATACCACTGCGAAATAGTCCACGACCTGTGAATAGGCTTCGCGCAGCACCAACAACAAAATGCGATAGCATCGCAATTGAAAAAGACAACCATATCGCAGTTCCAACAGGTGCAAACAGAAACGGTGCAACCGGAATGAATGCCCCTATAGCGGTAGCAAGTCCAGTTATCCATCCCTCTTTAAAAGGTGTAGAGTGCGTTTCACCGATTTTCAACTCAGACTGGATTTTCTCCTCTAACGCCCTCTCCGGATCGCTCATCACTTCTCTTGCAAGTTGGCGTGCATGTTCTTTCGGAACACCCCGTGCCGAATAAATCAGTGTCAATTCATCTTCTTCAATGTCTGGCATTAACATGATCTCATCTTTTTCAATCTCAATTTCGTGTTCGTATACCTCCTGTTCGCTTTTTGCTGCAAGGTATCCTGATGCACCCATAGAAAGGGCATCTGCAACTGTCCCAACTATTCCACCCACAAGGATTTGAGGTACATCTGAAGTTGCAGCCACAATTCCCGCAAGTAAACCGAAGTTTGCTGTCAATCCATCATTGAATCCATAGACAATATTCCCAAGTGTCCCACCAGATTCCATTTTGTGCCACGGTTCATCCCCTGATCCTGTCAGTTCCTGTAAACTCTCTGTATGTAACGCAGAATCCTTAGCTAAATCCAGTGCCGTTTCTTTTGCAACTGCTAAAGTACTGTTCTTATATAACGTCAGATAATCCTTAACCTCATTCCCTTCCTCTGCTAACATGCGTGAAAGGGGAAATGTCCTGTCAACATTACGAGCATACCACGCCAACAATCTTGCTTTGATTGTCGGACGTTGCTTCTTAATCTTTATATCGTAGGAAGCCAGAATCTCCAACCAGCGTGCGACATGCCGATTCTCTACTTCAGCAAGCTCAAGTAAAATATCCTTACGATCTGGATCGGGTTCAAGGGTCGCAAATTCACTATATAGATAACTTGCATCTATTTCATCTTGCAGATGGTGTCGCCATATTTTTATAGTCTTGCTATCTGGTCGGTCTATTTGCTGTTCTTCCATTTTTTGAGTTCCTTATGGGGATATGCGCGCCTTCAAAGCGCGATTATACCCTTACAGCTTCGTTCACTTTACCTACATATATGTTCTTTGCCACCTCGCGTCCAATAACTGCTTGCTGTCCAGCGATATCAATAGTAAAAGGACCATCAAACGGTGCCACTTCAATAACTCGGAAAGCTGTCCCAGGATAAAGGTTAAAACTACCCAAATGTCGAAGCAATGCAGAATCGTTATCGCTGACTTCAGCAACGACACAAGATTGTCCATCCTGCAGTTCTGTCATCGGAATGGAGGACGTTTCAGGTAAAACACCATTCTTATCTGGGATAGGTGAACCATGGGGATCTTCAGTCGGGTAACCGAGAATCTCGTCCATGCGTGCCTCTACTTCTTCCGAGATGACATGTTCTAACTTTTCCGCTTCGTCATGAACGCCATCCCACGGCACTCCCAATGCCTTGTAAAGGTACAACTCTAACAAACGATGATGGCGGATGATTTCCAGGGCAATCGCTTTACCTGCCTTTGTTAGCGTAACACCTTGATAACGTTCATGTCTGACAAGATTCATTGATTTTAACTTCTTGATCATTCCAGTTGCAGATGCAGGTTTAACATCAAGATATTCTGCTAATATACCGGTAGAAACTTTACCTTCTTTCTCCTGCAACTTATAGATTGACTTCAGGTAGTCTTCAGCAGCATGTGAGAGCATTCGTCTTTCCTATCCGCAAGGAACACGCAACGTGCACCCTAATAGTGCGGTCAATGGCAGGTATTACCTACCAGAATTTAGGTAATATCTCCTAAAATATTTAGAAACATTGAGAATTATTTTTAGGTATACCTAAATTATAGAATAATATCTATTTAATGTCAAGAAAAAATGGGTGTAAAAGTAATTTTATGCTTCACTATAAATGTTAATTGCTGAAGTTTAGTGGTTTACTCGGAAATTAATATTGGTATTTTGGACATCCTAAATTCACCCCCCTTTTCCCCCCGCAAGCGAGGGGAAGGGACTTTTGAATCTATTTAGGTTCGTCCTTCATATAATAAATGTTTAGCGAGTGAACCATTTAGTTCTATACCCATCAATTTGTAGTCGTGGATTAATTTATATTCGGAAGATTTCACCTAATTTTCCACCTAATACGCGGCCTGCCGCAAGTAGACAAGCGATTAGGATAAACATGCCTACCACACCAAGTGCACTTGCGATGTATGGACCTTCACGTAGTTGTTGTGATAGCACATAAATCCCTTTTGTTATGGGATAATACTTATCTTCTTGTGCTAAGATGAGACTGTCACTGACTTCAAGCATTGAAAACGAGAATACCAGAATCGCACCTGCGAGAATATTCGCAAACACCAAAGGTAAAGTGATTTTATAGAGTGTCCGCAGGGGTGTTGCCCCCATGTTTTGTGATGCTTCTTCATAAGTAATGCTTGTTTGTTGGAAACCCGCATAAATGGAACGTAACATATATGGTAACCTTCGTACTGCATAACTGACTATCAACAAGAAAGTTGGATTTACTCTGGGATCAACCATATTGATGAAACTCTCTGGGAAATATTTTAAGATTGGGGCAGTTGATGAAAAACTACCCATGTAACCGAAGGCGATTGCAACACCGGGAAGTGCTAATGGTAACATCGCCACAGCATCTAATAAGTTTTGAAATGGCAATCGTTTGCGGGTAAGTAGATATGCTATTGCAACCCCGACTATTAGTGCAAGTATAGTGCTGAATATACTATATTTTAGACTGTTGAGAATGCTTGGAAATGTAATGTCATGATTGAAAACTTCAATATAGTGCTGAAATGTAAGGGATTTTGGTAGCACGGTCAAATTCCATTGACTTGCATCGGGTGTAAGAGAATACAATACGACACTGATGTGCGGGAGGATAGCCATGAACGTCAATCCGCAAATAAACAGATATATTACCGAACGCATTCCCCATTTTGTGTTCACTTCGCGCGAGGTGACATGTCCTCTTCCCAACATTTCATAATGTTTGCTTCCCGTCCACCGTTTTGATACATAAAATGCAAATGCTGTAAGCACAATGACCAGTACAACAAGTGCATATCCCATAGGATTTAAGTTGGAAGCAACTACAAGGTTAAAGATTTCAACTGCAATTACTTGATTGTAATGAAAAATAAGTGGTGTGCCGAGGTCAGTGAATGCCCAAATAAAAACCAGAATTGCGCCTGCGAAATATCCCGGCATCATTAATGGCAATGTAATCTTTCTGAATATTTGGAAACGGGAAGCCCCAAGGTTTTCTGCTGCTTCCTCTAAACTTGGATCAACATTCGCTAATGCAGCGACAATGTTCAGATACATTATTGGGTATAAATGTAAAGTTGATAGCAGCACTACCCCCCAAAATCCACCACCAAACCAGTCGATTGTTTCCCTCACGTCCATCAGATTGAGTTTCACCAGTAACATGTTGATGCTTCCAAACTTTCCAAAAAACTTTGCCATACCTAATGCCCCAACGAAAGGTGGCATTATCATTGGAATTAGGATTATTGATCTAAACAGATTGCGTCCGGGGAAGCGGTAACGTGTTAGGAAAAATGCAAGTGGCAGACTAACAATGCTTGTGAGAATTGTAACCATCGCACCGATTTTGAAACTATTGACGACCAATACCCGCTTATTTGGATCGGTTACCATAAGTTTAAAAAACGATAGGTCAAACTTATTATTTATCCAGAATGCTTCTTTGAAAACATATAGGAGAGGATAGATGAGGAAAACGAGAAAGAAAAGAGCGATTAGGCTGAGAATTAATGTGGTTGCAGGTGTTAGATCATATTTTCGCCTAATTTTATCCACGAAGTTATACGATGCGTATTTCAACTTCGCCAAAGTTAAATCGTATTTTCGTCTAATTTTATCAAGTAGAGTTTGGTTATTTCGTGAAGTTTCCTTTTCTTCATGGCGGTTGAACATTATAATACTCCGACACAAAAGTTAGTGAACAGTGAAAAGTATTTTGGCACTTAAATGAAAATAGAGTTGGGATTGTAAGATTCAGTCACTGGTGAGGTTACGAACGAAATAGAAGATAGCCATTGTAGTAGAAGCGATCGTACTGATTAATCCCCAATTGATTTCAAATCGTTTGTGAGTCTCTAAAATGTCCCCGGGATAAAGTAATGTTGTATCAGTACCAGGCTTATAGTGATGTATTGATGTTGTTCCATCTGTACGATGTAAATGAAATTTCTCACGGTTTGCTTCTTCTACAAAACCGCCTGCTAATGCTATTGCTTTCTGTAATGTTATGGGACCACGCACTTTATGTGCACCTGGCGTTTGCACATATCCCATGACATATACTGGTTCAACTTTGAGTGCGTTTGGGACAAATAGTACATCTCCATCAGATAATGTGTATTTATCATGAGTGTTTTCTTCAGATTTCCAAAATTGTTCATCAACACTCAATTCAATTAGTGTGCCATCTCTGTCAACCTTTACTAATGAAGTTAGGTTTGCTTCATCAGTAAATCCGCCAGCTCTTGCCAATGCGTTCGCGATGCTGATATTATTCGTGACAAAAAACTTTCCTGGATTTTTGACTTCACCTTGGATTTCAATGGTAGCCAGAGGTTTTACGTATACAAGGTCCCTTGCATTCACGCTTATATCACGATAATGCTGGTCTATTGATAGGTTATAAGTTTCATATAGGACAGGAGGTCTTTTTTCTTTAGGTAAATTTGGACCAGAAGATTCTGTGAGTAATTTTGTTGCATTCACACGTATCAACTGGACCTGTTGAACATCTGCTCTTTCTGTCATCCCACCAGCGAGTGCTATTGCCCGATATAGGTCAATGTCGGATTCGGGTGATATGATATAACGCCCTGGGTTGTTAACTGCACCAGCAATATAAACAGAATGCTCTTGTGATGTGACAGATACTAATACGATAGGATTATTTACAAGTTTCTGGTTCAACAAGTAATCACGAATGATTTTGTTAACATCTTCAGTGTTTTTTCCAGCTACTTGAAGGTCGCCGCCGAAGTAACTAATTCTACCGTCATCGCGGACTTGTACAGTGTGTGTATATTCGGGTTGACCTATCACTGCAATGAGCAGCATGTCTCCTTGCTTGATACGGTAAACCGAATTTAATTCTCCCCAGGTGGAATAAATGTCACCGAATAGTATAGTACTGGAAATCAATAATAATATTACAGCAAAAACTTGCAAGCGACACGAGGTTGTGTATAAGACTTGCAAGTTTCGTTTAATATTGTTCATAATATATTTCTAATCAAGTTTATAACAAACTATTGATGCGTAAAGAGCAGGAGTTGTTCCTTGAATATAGTCGCATGTCTACGTGCACCAATCTGCCCACCCGGATGCTTACGCCAATAGGGTTTGACGTAAGTACCATTCCCACGTCGGTATCCATTAACATAAACTTTTCCGCTTGTATCGGTTCGGGGTTTCATGTCTTTGAATAGGTAGAATTGTGTCGCCTTCATGGCAGTCTACCTGTAGATGTTATTCTTCTTTAATTGAATCGTAATATGCCTTGATGCTCTCCAAAGCATGATTCACACTATATGTCGGGACGAGGAGATCTCCCCATTCGGATTTTCCTACGTTTCCCTTTACACCAGCGTATCCTGGCATTTCATTCGTTCGCAAATATACCTCAATTCCTTCATCCTCTAACACATTCTTGAGGATAAGTCCTGCGATTTCATTGGGGACAGATTCCACGACGTACCAGTCAACCTTTTCTGGAACTTGTGTTGGAGCCAAACCCGGCAGAAGGTCTTCTTTACATTGTGAACATGTAAAGACATTTTCTTTATAGTCTGTGTTGCATTCTGGGCAAAAGGGCATAGTCTTTTCCTCCTCATAGATTGTGTTGTATCTTCAATTATACCACATCAGAAAAAAATATGCAAATGGCGGTTGTGTTGTTGTGTTGTGGAAGGCTGGATTATAGAAATAATTTGCGATGTGGTGTGTGTTATGCTATACTGTTATGTATGAACCATGAAATAGAAAATGAAGGACAATAAATACCCTTAATATGATTTTGACAGGGTTTGGATATACGTTTGCAAATTTATGCAATCTTTTAGAATTTACCTTGATACCTGTTGTTTGAGTCGACTTCTTGATTTTCCAACACAAGTAAGGCTTATTGAAGAGACTAAAGCTGTTAGGCAAATTCTGATTCATTTTTTAAGGTCGCGCTGTTACTGGATATCCAGTAAGGTTGTAGTTGATGAAATTGAGCAAATCCCAGATTTAGGAAAACGCATTCATGTCAAAACTTGGTTAAATCTCGCACACCAGATTTCTTCTGTTGGAACGACGGAAATATTGAGAGGACAGCAACTTGAGACACTGGGTTTTAAGGAACAAGATGCTTTGCATCTTGCTTGTGCTGAAAGTGGTAAGGCAGATATTTTTCTAACAACCGATGATAAACTACTTAGGAGAGCCCAACGCTATCAGGCGCGACTTTATATTCGGGTTGAAAATCCGGTTGCATGGTTAGAGGAGGTAACAGGAAGTGGATATCTTAGAGATGACTGATCATGAAATCTATGATCTTGGGGTTCAAGTACTTATAGAGCAAATTGGCCCAGCATATACTGATCGGTTTCTCCGACAGTGTAAACCGAACGAGTACGATTATTCTGTTGAACGGTATAAATTGTTGGCAGAACAGCCTGATATTGACACGATTGTAAAGCGGATCCAAAAGAGAGAAGCGGAACGAATGGAAGAAGAACGGTCCAAAGCTGAAAGAGTTGCTGCATGGCGCAAAGGGACGTTGGAACTCACTGATATTGAGATTTTTGAACTCGCTGTTAAAATCCTCGTGGATAAACTGCATGTGTATGGATATATTGGGTTCCTTCAGCAGCATTTCAAAAACCTTAATGCTAAGCAGCCTATTGACCATATCCAAAACAAAGAGGATGCCAAAAAAAGAAATTGTGCGTAACACAGCAGACTTGACGCTTAATCCAAAAATGGTTGAGAATTATATCAAGCGCGGCAATGCATATAGTTACATCGGAGAATATGACAAAGCCATTGCAGATTATACCGAAGCGATAAAACTCAATCCTAACGATGTTGATGCGTATTACACGCGCGGTAAACTTTACGATATGAAGAAAAGTAATGGCGGTTAGATACCTTTCCAATCACCTTGCCCAAATGACGATGCCCTCTCCTATACCGACTATCTTACTTATGGTATTTTCGGGAACTTACGTTTGCATTACAAATCAATTTGCGATGTGGTGTGTGTTATGCTATACTTATTTTACGCTTCTGTGGAAAAGAAAATGAGGAATGGACACTAATTCAAGGAACAGTAAATGAACATTCGCTTTAACACCGACAATAATGACCAAGAGGCAGACGATGAACAGAATGAATTTCCCCATGGTTGGGATGAGGAACGTGTGCAAAAGGTTATTGATTATTACGAAAATCAGACAGAAGATGAAGCGTTAGCTGAAGACTACCATTTCCGCGCGAAAACTCACTTCAAAAAATGTGATTTTGACAAAGCCATAGCAGATTATACCAAAGTAATAGAACTCAATCAAAAAGACGCTGAAGCATATTATACGCGTGGGAAACTATACGATGAGGACGGTAAATATGATAAGGCAATCGCTGACTTTAGCATGGCAATAAAACTGGACCCTGAGCATGCAGATGCGTGGGGTTTTCGCGCGACCCTTTATAGTGAACGAGGTGAGTATGACAAAGCAATTGGAGGGTTTAGTAAAGAAATAAAACTTCGTCCCTACGATGCTGAGACCTATGAAGAACGCGGTAAAATATACGTGAAAATAGGCGAGTATGACAAAGCAATCGCTGACTTCACTGAGGCGATAAAACTAATTCCAACCTTTACCGATGTTTATTTTGAACGCGCTATGACTTACTTGCGAATGGACAAGTTGGAGTCAGCAATGCAAGATTTTGACAAGATTTTAGAGTTGAAACAAGAATTAGAGTAATTCTATATTTATTGAGGTGTGATTCGGTTACACCTCAAGGATAGGAATCATTACTACTATCCGATAGCAAACTGGATAAGTTGAATACCTCCGAAACAATTACACTTTCTGAGACGTTTATTTTATTGAGGAGTTTCCCTTTTTTTCGTTTTAAGGTATAAGTTTTTCCATACCAACAATAACGGGGCATTTCATGTTCCCAAACGAAATTATTGAGTTGTTCAATCACAAATCCATTGACAAAGATTGGTCATTTAGTGAGTGCAAGCCATCAGACACAGGAAAATGGACACATGGTTACCACCGTTATCCCGCCAAGTTTATTCCACAACTTGCTGAAAAGTTAATGGACACTTACATAAAAAACGAAACTGCATGTGTTAATGACCCCTTTATGGGGTGTGGCACGACCGTCGTTAGCGCGATATCGCGCGGATTTCATGCCAGTAGAACCGACATTAATAAAATTGCTTTTTTGATGACTGAAGTTAAGGCAAAAGCGATCTGTCCCGATTATCTAAAGAAAAAGGTCAATAAATTTCTATCAGAAATTTGTCCGTCTGAAAAAGGGGATGGGTTATTCAGTAAAACTCATATAGAGCCTCACATACCTGAGAAACACTTAGAAAAGATAAACTACTGGTTTACGGAATCAGCACGGGATGAACTTGGGAAAATTTTAGCCGTAATTCGTAAAGAAGAAGAACCTGTAATCAAGTCCTTTCTCCTTGTTGCTTTTAGTCATGTCCTCAAAACATGTTCAATTTGGAGTCTAAGTAGTACTAAGCCTTCACGTGATTTCAATAAGCGGCCCACACTTCCCTATGACGCTACCAAAAGACACCTTTTGAAAATGCTAAAGGGAAATTCTCATTTTTACGATGTTGTACCTTCTCATGTTAAAGACAATCCTGATAGTTACCTAAAACTCCAATTAGGTTGTGCCAAAGAACAACTTGTTCCAGATGATAGTGTTGATCTAATTGTAAGTTCAAGCCCGTATGTAACAAGTTATGAGTATGCCGATCTACATCAACTTTCAACACTCTGGTTTGACTATGCAGATGACCTCAAAGAGTATAGAAAAGAGTTTATTGGTACCTCCTATAAGCATTACCAGAACAAGTCAATAAAGAGTCTAATCGCTTCCAATATTGTTGATGAGATGACACAAAAGAATAAGAAGAAGGCAAAGGAAATTGAGGCATTCTATATTGACATGCAGGAAGTCTTTAACGAAAGTTTTAGAATTTTAAAACCTGGTGGTAGATGTTGCTATGTCATTGGTAACACCAAGTTACGAGGGGTTGATATTCTTAACGCAGAAGCATTTGCAGACTCCTTGCAGCATTCAGGATTTAAACTTGATAGACTAATTAAACGGGAAATACCTTTGAAGATTTTACCTCAGACACGAGATGAAAAAACGGGGAGATTTGCAAGCAGGGATAAGGCAGACGCACAAGCATATCCAACAGAATACATTGTGATTGGATTAAAGGAATAGAGAATCATGAAGTTTGAAGATTTGAAAGATATGTACAGTGAGGCACAATTGGTAGATGGTGAACACGCCTATAAATCGGTTTCACAACTTTTGCAGGATGCGAAAGCACGTCATAAGCAGGATTTTTTGAGAGAAAGACCCGATGGAGACAATGAACAGAGTTGGCGAGCTTTCAAGGGAAAGAATTTTGAAAAGTTAATTCAACATATTATCACAGAGTCAATTGAAGCACTTGGTATGAGGGTTATAAACGGTAACAAATTAGAACGGAGTGGAAGTCTACCCTACGAATTAAGCTTAGTTAAGCGAAATTTAGCTATTGATTACGGGGAATTTGGTTTGCATTTACCTGATGTTGATATTGTGGTTTACAACCCCAAAAACATGAGAGTAATTGCTGTAATCTCAAGTAAGGTCACACTCCGTGAGCGAATTGCACAGACAGGTTATTGGAAACTCAAATTATTGCAAGATAAAACCACAGAGCACATTAAGGTTTACTTCATCACTCCTGACGAAGATGGCACCTTGACAACTACATATCTGCCGAAAAAAGGACGTGCCATTGTTGAGATTGATCTTGATGGCACTTATGTACTAACAGAAGCGGATATAGAAGAACAGAAGCGGATATAGAAGAAAGCGATAAGGTAAAACTTTTTGAACATTTCATTGAGGATTTCAAACAACTGATAGAAAAAAGCTAGGTTTATGGAGTTATTACAATGAATCAGTTTAGTGTTGAAGATGTAATAGAGTTGTATAAAGAAATGGAACTAACTAAAGGCAAAGATGCCTATAGATATGTTTCCGAAGTATTTGAAAAAATTGAGAGGCCTTACAAGGAAAATTATCTAAAAGAAAACTCAGAAGGAAATGCTAGCCAAAGTTGGGTCAGGTTTAAGGGAGGTGCCTTTGAAAAAATACTCCAACATATTATTACAGAATCAATAGAAGAACTGGGATTGAAGGTAGTCAACGGAAATGAATTAAGGAACACCGAGTTTAAAGCAATAAAGGATAATGTTATAATCAATTATGGTGAATTTGATCCAATTTTACCTGATGCTGACATTATAATTTACAAACCTGAAAGTTTTGAAGTTATTGCTATTCTTTCAAGTAAAGTCTCTTTGAGAGAACGCATTACTCATACTGGTTATTGGAAGTTTGAATTCTTGGAAAGTCAAAGGACAGAACATATTAGACTTTATCTTATCACGCTTGATAGGGACAAACACTTGACGAAAAGAGAATGTCCAAATAAACGACGAGTCATTGCTGAAACAGATCTGGATGGCACTTACGTCCTAACAAAAGAAGACCTTCAAGAAAGTGATAAGGTAAAACTTTTTGAACATTTCATTGAAGATTTCAAAAAAGTCATAGACGAGAACCAATAACACCATGAAAATTGCAAATGCCCCATGCTCTTGGGGTGTACTTGAATTCGAACCACAAGACAAATCTCCCGACTATACGGAAGTCCTAAACGAGATGCAAGCAATCGGTTACACAGGCACCGAATTGGGAGATTGGGGTTTTCTGCCAACAGACTCCGAAAAACTCCGTGCCGAACTCGCAGCACGCGAGTTAACATTAGTAGCTGCTTTTGTGCCAATCCCGTTTGCGGATCGTCAGGCACACCATCATGGTGAGATGATCGCATTACAACATGCGCGTTTGTTAGTAGCAGCTGGTTTTGACAATGCGTTCATTGTGCTTTCAGATGACAACTGCACTATAGAGGAACGCACGGACAATGCAGGACGGATCCGTTCTGAACACGGCTTGACGCATAAGCAGTGGGACACTTTTGTAACAGGTGTGCATCGTATCGCGCAATCGGTGCGGGACCAGACGGGACTACGCACCGTCTTTCACCACCACTGTGGAGGATATGTTGAAACACCAGAGGAAGTAGACACATTGATGCAGCGCACCGACCCGAATCTGGTCGGATTATGTCTTGATACGGGACATTACCGATTCGGTGGGGGTGACCCGCTTGACATATTTGAGCGGCACACAGAACGGATATGGCACGTGCATTTCAAAGATTGTGACCTTGAAATCGTTGAACAGACGCATTTTGAAGACTGGGGTTATTTTGGGGCAATTGACAACGGTGTTTTTTGCGAATTGGGCAAGGGTGATGTTGATTTCCCCGCAATCATAACAGAACTTCGTAAACTGAATTTCGATGGTTGGATCGTCGTTGAACAAGATGTTTTACCCGATATGGGCACTCCTTATGAAAGTGCAAAACGCAATTATCAATTTCTGAGTTCTATTCTTTAGATATTAGGAACAGATGGTTATACGGTTTCGGATACCTAACCAATGCAAAATACCACGCGATAAGCCTCAGAAACTTTACACACCCCAATAAACAAAAAATTCTTGCATGCCCAGCAGATACGTGGTATAATTATTGCAATTTTAACAGTGGATAGCACTTTTATTATCTGAGATACACACCTCCAGATTTGCACAGTGGGTTCTCTCGTTTGAGGGACTGATGTAAATGTGAAGGAGGTGGAGGTATAAACCCAATAAGGAACATTATGATTCCTAAAACCCAGGAGGTTATATTTGTCAGTTACAATGAAGGAACTCCTTGAATGTGGAGTCCACTTTGGTCACCAAACAAGACGATGGAATCCGAAGATGGCGGAGTACATCTTTGCTGAACGCAACGGAATATATATCATTGATTTGCAGAAAACCCTGAGAATGCTTGAAACCGCGGTTGCTTATGTGAAAGAAATCGCAACAAAAGGCGGATCAGTACTTTTTGTAGGAACAAAACGACAGTCTCAAGAAGCGGTTTTTGAGGAAGCTGTCCGATGTAGTATGTACTACGTCAATCACCGATGGTTAGGGGGAATGTTGACCAACTTCCAGACGATACGGAAAAGTATCAGTAGGTTAGAGGATCTTGAGAAAGAAGAGGAAACCGGTCAAATTGAAAAACGTCCGAAAAAAGAAGTCATTCGTTTAAGGCGTGAAAAAGATAAACTTGCCAACAACTTGAACGGAATTAAAGAGATGTCTACTCTACCAGAGGCAGTTATTGTCACGGATACACGAAAAGAGCACACTGCAATTGCTGAAGCAAACAAACTCGGTATACCGATCATAGCTATTGTAGACACAAACTGTGACCCCGATCCAATAGATTTTCCGATTCCAGGAAACGATGATGCCATTCGGTCAATTAGGTTGTTTTGTTCTGTCTTAGCAGAATCCGTAATTCAAGGACGCGGAGATGCATTGGAAGGTAAACAAGTTGAGGAAGAAAGGATACAGTTAGAAGAAAATCAGTTAGAAAAGGTCGCTGAGACTGAAAGACATGAAGAACAGACAGCACAAATCGTTGATGTTGAACAACTTTCTGCAGAACCTGAAGCAATCGGTGAAGGTGAACAACGACAGGCACGTCAACCCAAACCGAAAAGACGGCCCAGAAGACAACGTAATACACCACAATAGTATAACATTAAGAATTTTCTATTACGCGCGTGTATATATAAAAATAAAACAAGACTAAGTCTCTTATAATTTGATTCAAAATTGGAGGAAAAATGGCAATAACTGCAAAAATGGTCAGTGAGTTACGTTCTCGTACTGGTGCTGGTATCATGGACTGCAAAAAAGCATTGACGGAAACAGAGGGTGATATTGATGCCGCAATTAAGAAACTGCGCGAGCAAGGCTTGCGCGCCTCCAAAGTCAAGGGGGGAAGGGCTACAGAAGAGGGATTGATTATCTCTTATATCCACCCCGGTAACCGAGTCGGCACTTTAGTTGAACTGAATTGTGAAACCGATTTTGTCGCCAGAACCGAGCAGTTTCAAAAATTAGCAACAGAAATCGCAATGCAAGTCGCCGCAGCAAAACCGAAATATGTCACCGAAGATGAAGTGCCTGATGAAGAACTTGAAGCAGAAAAAGCGATTTTAAAAACACAAGCTCTTCAAGAAGGAAAACCAGACCACATTGTTGATAAAATTGTAGATGGACGTATTTCTAAATTTTACTCAGAAGCATGTCTACTCAAACAACCGTACATACGAGATTCCGATAAGACTATTGAGGACCTTGTAAAAGACGCAATTGCACAACTCGGTGAGAACATCGTTGTGAAACGTTTTGTGCTATACGTCCTCGGACAATAATGTTGATGCAGATAGTTCCTATTACATCGGAATCAATCACAACAGAAAGGATAGGGTATTCAGATGCAAGAAGTACTGCAAAATACTGAATCACGGATGAAAAAAACTATCGAATCCACGGCAGCTAAACTGTCACATATACAAACAGGTCGCGCAACAACTGCATTATTAGACCAAGTTACGATAAACTATTATGGAAACAAAACCCCGTTAAATCAGGTTGGGACCATTACTACACCAGAACCACGTCAACTTGTAATTCAACCTTGGGACAAGACACTCATCAAGGATATTGAAAAAGCAATTGCACAGTCGGACTTAGGTTTGGCTACAAGTAATGATGGTAATCTTATACGCATCCAGGTCCCCGAATTAACGACTGAAAGACGGGTTGAACTCACCAAACTGGTAAAGAAGTTAGCGGAGGAAGGCAGAGTGGCAATTCGCAACATTCGTCGAGATGCAAATGATGCAATTAAAAAACTGGATGGCGCAGAAGCCACTTCTGGTAGCAGGAGAAGTAAAGGCAGAGGCGGCGATAAGAAAAGTGGACGAAGTGATGCAGACCCCGTTCAAAAACTAACCGATACTTATGTCAATAAAATTAATGACCTTGCAGAAGCCAAAGAAGCTGAACTTTTAGAGACCTAATTATGTTTTGGCGGCGAACTCTGAGTGTTGTCATACTGGTTCCCCTTGTCCTGTTAGTGATTTATTACGGAGGATGGTTGTTTCTGATACTCATTTCCGCCGCCGTCCTGATGATGCAGGTTGAATACTGCAAGCTTTCACAACACTTCAGTCAAAAATTAAACCCTATTGTCCCCGCAGCATTAACTGTGGGTTTCTGCTTGCTTGCTTATTTTTTGGATTCTCCTACTGACAATCCCCAAACATCAATCTATATGTTTGGGTTCTTACTCGTAGTTTTTATCTATGCATTTGCATCAAGTATTTACAAGGGTGAAGTAACGGGTGAGTTGCTAACAGTCACGCTAAAACTCACTGGAATTCTGACAATTGGTTGGGCATTTGGTTATCACTGTATCCTATTGCGACAAATTGATAATATCGGGAGACGTATTGTTTTCTTATTAATTGGGACAATTTGGTGTAGTGATACTGCCGCATATCTTATTGGAAAGGCTGTTGGAAAACATAAACTTAGCACTCCAATTAGTCCCCGTAAAACTATTGAAGGAACAATCGCTGGATTTGTTGTTGGTACTTTAGTGAGTATAGTCTATTGCACTTTCCTCTTAAAAGAAACTATTTCTCTTACCAATGCTGCTTTTATTGGACTACTGTTGAGTGTATTAGGACAACTTGGAGATTTGAGTGTGTCGCTGATGAAACGTACCGCAGGAGTAAAGGATTCAGGTGATTTCATTCCAGGCCACGGAGGTTTTCTTGACAGATGTGACAGCTTAATTTTTACCGCACCTTTTCTCTATTACTATCTTGCATTGCATTAGTCGGATTTATAAAAAATCCAATTTGAAAACCACACCTACCGTGGTAAGAAAGTGTCAATTAGTTGTCAAAATTTACCAGAAATTCTTGTGTGAAACAACGAATTAATGCATGTGCTTCGGCACTACTATCAAAACAAACAACATGAAGCACATCGCAATTTTAGGCAGTACCGGTTCTATTGGAAAAAATACACTAAATGTCGTTGAAACACACAGCGAAGAATTCAATGTCGTAGCACTTGCTGCAAACAGAGATGTGGATACGCTTGAATATCAGATACGGAAATTTCAACCACAGTTGACAGCATTAAATGATACAGATGCCGCTATATGTCTGAAAAAAAGAATTAGGGATGTTAAAAATACTGAAGTTCTGGCAGGCCCTGAGGGAATACAAGCAGTAGCAACAATTGATATTGTTGATCAGGTCTTAGATGGAATGGGTGGAAGTGCAGGCTTGTTACCAACACTCGCTGCCATCAATGCTGGAAAAGACATCGCCTTCGTAAACAAGGAAGTAATGATCATGTGCGGGCCTATAGTTCTGGAAGCTGTACGAAAGAACGGTGTTAACCTAATTCCAATTGATGGCGAAATGAGCGCGATCTTTCAATGTTTAGAGGGGACACAGAACAAGAACAATGAAATTCATCGCTTGATTTTAACGGCTTCTGGGGGACCATTTCGCGATCTACCTAAAGAAAAACTCTATTCGGTAACACCACAAAAAGCACTTCGCCATCCGAATTGGAATATGGGACAGAAAATTACCATTGATTCGGCAACTATGATGAACAAAGGGTTGGAAGTAATTGAGGCGAAATGGTTGTTTGACATTGAACTCAACAAAATTGACATCGTACTTCATAGAGAAAGTATCGTCCATTCAATGGTAGAATGGACAGATGGATCAACACTCGCTCAACTGGGGCCAACGGATATGCGGATCATGATTCAATATGCCCTATCATACCCAAACAGACTCCCCTCACCCGTCCCACGATTAGACCTCTGTGAATCTCGAACTTTACATTTTGAACCTGTAGATAGAGAGAAATTCCCATGTATTTCACTGGCATATACTGCAGCTGAAGTCGGCGGGACACTTCCTGTAGTTCTAAGCAGCGCAGATGAAATCGTAGTCAATGCATTTCTAAATGAACAAATAGGATTTATGGATATACCAACGATATTACAACGTATTATGGAAAAACATGATGTGATTGCAGACCCAACACTTGACGATATACTCGAAGTTGATAAATGGACGAAATCCAACGTCCGATCAATCATTAACTCTTATCAATAACACAAGTTTATTCTACTACTGCAATCATCATAAGGAGAAAAACAATGGAGTTTCTGGAACCAATTCTAACAGTATTTTCAGGTATTAAAACGGTACTACTTGCACTCATTCCTCTCGGTTTTCTAATTTTTATACATGAACTCGGTCATTTTCTGGCTGCAAAACGTGCGGGAATTAAGGTAAACACCTTCTCAATCGGTTTCGGTCCAAAAATTATTGGGTTTAAACGGGGAGAAACAGAATACAAACTCTCATGGCTTCCTTTCGGGGGGTATGTCCAGATGGAAGGTGAAAATCCAACTGAACAGACAGGCGCAGAAGGTGAATTTGGGAGTGCTTCTCTCAGAAACCGAACATTTGTTGTTGCCGCAGGACCTGTCGTGAATATTTTGTTTGGTATTCTTGCTTTTTGGTTCATTTTTACTGTAGGAGTTGATCGTCATGCATTAGGGTTAATTGGAGGTTTAACTGGACAAACATTTGGACAAAAACAAGATGGCGTTCAGATCGCTATGGTAGACGATGATGGTCCTGCTGGTATAGCAGGTGTGATGCCGGGTGACAAAATAGTCTCAATTAACGATGATCGCATATCAAACTTTTCTGCGTTCCAAACGAAAATATTTACCAATCCTAACAAACCATTGGAGCTTGTTGTTCAACGTAATGAAAATTTGGAGACACTTATAGTTGTTCCAGATGCTGTGCCAAATTCAAGAGGAGAAACCGGTAAAATCAATGTTGTTGGATCTACAGACGTGTTAGTTTCTGATGTAATTAATGGTAGCTTAGCTGAGCAAGCAGGGATAAAAGTTGGGGATCAAATAAAATCTATTGATGCAGAGAATTTGTATACCGTTCCCGTTTTTGATCCAGGTATTTGGCAAACACAAGCAGACTGGACTTTAAAAAAATACCAAGAATATTATAACAAAATCGATCAAAAACAAAATAAAATCAAAATCGACATTCTAAGAGAAGGTAAACATCAAACAATTACACTTCCTGTCACTTGGCAATTAAGAACTGTTGTACAAAAGAAAAGTACCGCAGATTTGGCAGGTTTTCAGGACGGTGATATACTCAAAAGTGTCAATGGTAAAGTCGTAGATAGCAAATCTTTAATATCTGTACTGGAAAAAATAGAAGACAAACAAAAAGCATTAAATTTACTCAGTTCTTTGAAATCTGAACGGGCAAAGTTAGAAAACACACTGACAGCATTCAGTAAATACAGATCTCCCATATCTGAGATGGATTCTGTACTGGAAAAAGTAGAAGACAAACAAAAAGCATTAAATTTACTCAGTTCTTTGAAATCTGAACTGGAAAAGGTAGAAGACATACTGATAGAATTAAATAAAAATAGATCTCTCATAATTGAACTGGAATCTGAACTGGAAAAGGTAAAAGACACACAGATAGAATTCGGTATACTTAGAGAAGGAACTGAAAAAACAATTATAATTAATCCAACTGAAAAATCAGATAAAGATAAAACAGACACTGAATTTGGTATGAATTGGGCAACATATCTGTCAGGCATGAAATTGGATTCTCCATTACCAAGATATAACATCTTTACAGCATTTGCAAAAGGAGCAGAAACCTCCTGGCTTACAATCACATCTATAGCAAGAACTCTAAAACAACTGGTAAGCGGCGAAGTATCACCAAAATATCTATCAGGACCAGTTGGAATTGTTGATGTTACAAGTCGTATGTTTGATAGTGTTGGATTAGCTTCCATCCTCTTTTTCATAGGGTTTATCAGTGTGAATCTTGCTATCGTAAATTTATTACCGATTCCAATTGCGGATGGAGGACATTTACTCTTTTTTGCAGTAGAAAAAATACTTGGCCGACCAGTACCCCGAAGAGCACAAGAAATTGTTCAACAAGTTAGTGTTGTACTTCTAATCGCACTTTTCCTATATATAACATGGTATGATGGCATCAGTCTATTTGACAAATGGCGCAACTAATTGGTATAAACAGGAATACCCTATGGATAATTCCAATCTAAGAGATGAATACCTACAAATCGTTGCAACTGTGAGGGAATACGTGGCAGAACAACTTGAGTTTGGCTTTATAGAAACAGAAATAAAGGAATCAGAACAAGAACCTTTATACGCCAACTTAGATCTACCTGCCCTTAACACAGACGCACAAAGTTGCACGAAATGTAAACTCCATGAAGGACGAAATACCGTCGTTTTCGGCGTTGGTAACCCAAATGCTGATCTGATGTTCGTGGGTGAAGCTCCCGGTGCAGACGAAGATCGGCAGGGAGAACCTTTTGTCGGTAGAGCAGGTAAGTTACTAACAGATATTATTAAAGCGATGAAATATACACGTGAAGATGTCTACATCGCAAATGTACTAAAATGTCGACCCCCAGGTAACAGAAACCCAGCACCGGATGAGGTAGAAACTTGCAGTCCATACCTACTGCGGCAGATAGAATTAATTCAACCAAAGGTCATTGTAGCACTCGGTAGTTTTGCAGCACAGATGCTGCTTGACACCAAAACTGGCATTACTGCACTTCGTGGGAAGTTCCAGGAATATGCATTAACCAAGCAAAAAGACAATGCTCCAGTCATCATGCCCACCTTTCATCCAGCTTATCTGCTCAGAAACCCAAATGCAAAACGGGATGTGTGGAATGATATGCAACAAGTGATGGCATACATAGATGAAAAATAACAACTTGTTAAGCTGTATTATGTGTGTAAGTGCAAAATCTACTAACTATTTCAGCAGGAGTACTATATATGAGTTATGCCAAAATCGCTTTTCCTCTTGCTGTTGATAAACTATTCACTTATGCTGTCCCAGAACATTTAAATGCAAAAGTACAACCAGGAGTACGTGTTTTAGCATCCTTCCATAGAAGTTTGCAAGAAGGTGTTGTGGTAGAACGTGTTGACGAAACCGATGTAGATGCTGATAAGATCAAGAATATCTCAGACTGCCTTGATGATACACCAACATTTTCTAATGAACTCCTTACACTCACAAAATGGATGTCAGATTACTACCTATCATCGTGGGGGAATACTCTCTTTTGCGCCGTTCCTGCCGCAGTCCGAAACCACAAACATAAGAGAATACACTTGCTCCCCGATTACACACCTCCACGTGGAAAAGTTCAGAAAGAGATCGTAAAACTTTTGGAAACAGAGGGTGACCTTTCTCCAAATCAACTTGCAAGATGTCTTGGCACAACCCCCACAAAACTCCGCCCTACTGTTACTGCCCTCCAAAAAAATGGTGTCATAGATGTCAAAATCTCGCACAAACCCAAAGCGACTGCCCAGTTTACAAATGTTGCTACTTTAGCATTATCACAAGAGGATATTGAATCTGAGATAAAAAACTTACTATCTGAAAATGACAACTATGCAGAATCTGAGAATCGGAATAACAGACGAATCCCACATGTAGCTGCAATCAAACATGCACAAATCCTTCAAATATTACTTGATGAAGGTACACCTATTGCCACATCTGAACTAATAAAAAGAGTAAAAACAGGAACATCACTCCTACGCACCCTTGAAAGACGCGGTTTCATAAAAATATCTAAAGCACCAGCACTACGAAATCCACTCAGTAACCAACCAGTGGCAACTTCGCAATCTCACACATTAAATAACTTTCAAGTCAATGCTCTAAAGGAAATATTAAGGAGTATTCAGTCAAACGGTGAATCAGATAGTTGTTTCTTGCTTCACGGTGTGACTGGAAGTGGAAAGACCGAAGTATATATGCAGGTCATGGCACATGTGCTTGATAGTGGAAAATCCGTGATTGTGCTTGTACCAGAGATCTCACTAACGCCACAAACTGCATCACGATTTATTAGCCGTTTCGGTGAACGCGTGGCACTGCTGCATAGTAGACTCAGCGATGGCGAAAGGTTTGACCAGTGGCATCGTATCAAGAATGGTGATGCCGATATTGTCCTCGGCCCCCGTTCTGCTGTATTCGCACCTGTCAAGAACCTGGGGTTAATGGTTATTGATGAGGAACATTCTGACTCATATAAATCCGATACAACTCCCCGTTACCATGCACGAGAGGTAGCACGTAAGCGATCAGAACTTGCAAATTGTCCACTTATCCTCGGAAGTGCAACACCCTCCCTTGAAAGTTATTACCAAGCACAAAATGGAAATTACAAACTACTCAGCCTCCCCACGCGTGTGTTAGATAGAAAAATGCCAGATGTCCAAATCGTTGATATGCGGGATGAACTAAAAAAGGGAAACCGTACAATCTTCTCCCAACAACTCAGAGACGCAATCGCTGAGAGAATACAAAAAAAGCAACAAACTATACTCTTTCTAAATAGACGTGGACATTCACGTTATGTCTTCTGTCGCACATGTGGATACGTTGAGAAATGCAAAAACTGTTCAATTTCGTTGACATTTCACTTTGAAACAAGAAAATTAGTCTGTCATCACTGTGGACACAATCGTGATATTCATCCAACTTGTCCTGCATGCAGTAGTCCTGCAATCGACTATTTTGGACGAAAAGGATTCGGCACTGAAACCGTTGAACGAGAAACCCGTAAGTCATTTCCAATGGTGAACATAAAAAGATTTGATGCTGATTCTACGACAAGGAAAAACGCGCACCAACAGATTTTAGATGCATTTCAACGCCAAGAAATAGACATTCTGATTGGTACACAGATGGTGGCAAAAGGACTGGATTTCCCAAATGTAACACTTGTCGGTGTCGTCGTAGCGGACACAGCATTAAATTTACCCGATTTCCGCGCAAGTGAACAGACGTTTAGTTTGCTTACTCAAGTTGCGGGACGTTCTGGACGGGCAGATGCAGCTGGAGAAGTTATCATACAAACTTATCTACCAGAACACTACTGCATTTCGGCTACACAAAAACATGATTATATCAATTTCTATCAAAAAGAAATTGAAGAACGGAGAACATTAACCTATCCACCATTTTCTAACATTGCCAGTCTTTTACTACGAGGAAAAGATGAAAACGCAGTAATTGATGCTGCCCAAAATGTTAGTGAATATTTACACCTATTGAAAACAGAAAAGTTTCCTGATATAACTATCTCAGGTCCAGCACCAGCACCCCTCTCTAAAATCGAAGGGAAATATAGATGGCACTTCCTGCTAAGGTATCAGAACGTGGAAAAAATTTGCAAACTTTTACAACATCTAACCAACGAACCACCAAACGTTCTAAAATCAAGTGCTATTGAATATATAATTGATATTGACCCAACGAACACTTTGTAATACAATATAGACCTAATATGTAGAAACACCAAAATAGTTTTATCAATTTCATACCCAATACTAAAGGAACTAAACAAATATGGGCAACCGGATATACGATAAACTTTCAGATGCCGACTTGATTTCACAAAGTCCTATTCTTGTTTTTGCTGCCGACCCACTCGCATCAGCCGGCATAAAAGGATTAGGACACGTCCAACATCCAAAACCACACTATCGCACGCATGCAGAGTTCTTGCAGCTCCAACGCGACCTTGTTACAGACAGCTTGTTAGACGGCCTCCTGATGACCCCCGCAGATGCTGAAACGCTTGCACTCGACGAAAACCTGTTTGAAAACTCACCTATTACACCTATCGTACGGATGAACTCTGAAACTGCAATCTGGAACCCACGGTTCGGTGTCTATACTTCCCGACCTTCCATGCCCTTTCAAACAGTCTTTCCTGAAGACATGCAACGGTATTGTGAAACGCTCATCGGTCCTGCTCTTGAATGTAGAGTCAACCTCGGCCTATATTCAATCACACTAAACAACGACCCAATTGTCGATGAACGTATGCTCCAAGCTTATGTCCAATTTGCCCATGTCGTCGGTGAAATTGATGGATTCGACCATCTGTTAGAGGTGTTTTTGCCAAATGTAAAATTACCGGGAATGGATGATGAGAAACGTGGTATGTATGTCGCCGATTCTATCGTCCGCACCATGAGTTATCTCCGCAAGCACCAACGTCCCCGTTTTATCAAAACAGCATACACAACAGCAGACGTTTGGAAAGAATTATGTCAATTTGATACAACACTCGTCATCGGTGCTTTGGGAGGTCCCAGACAAAATGCACGCAGTACATTTGCTCTCGCACATAATGTCGTACAAAATGGTGGACTTGCTATCCTATTCGGACGCACTATTTTCGGAGAGGATGACCCAATCGTTTTTGTGCGGTGTCTACGCCGTGTCCTTGACAGAGAAATGGACCCACAAACCGCACATGCCGAATATCAAAAGCAACTACGAACCAAAGTTTAGTTGGATCCTACAAACCTAATATCTGTGAAAATATCAAAAATAATTAATTAAACATCACAAGTCATTATAATATGTTTCTCTTTTGTAGCACAAACTTCCCAG
>JAAXHO010000176.1 GCA_012270795.1 Candidatus Poribacteria bacterium | reverse complement strand
CCGTGATGCATGACGGCAAAGCGATGACCTTAGACGAACTCTACAAGTCTGCGCATCAATGGAGCACGGGTTGGGCAGAGCGGGTCGCCATTCTGAACCGTGTGATTGGGAAGCCCCCTATTCAGAAAAGGCATATTATGCCCGAATACATCTCGCAGAGCGTGATGAAAACGGAGAGTGGATTCACGATAGGGCTTTACGTTTTGAGCGTCTGGAACCGTTGGTGGCGTATCATCCAAATTACCCAGACTTGCTTGAAGAGTTAGTGATGTTTGGCGGGGATATCTATCCTGAATTGGCGATCCATTATGGGTTGGAGGCACTCAAGTATGTAGATATGTACCCCATGGACTCGGGGCATGGTGCGTATCCAGAAAATATTCATAACTGGCTGGGGGATGCGTATCAGTACCTTGGCGATTACAGTGCTGCTTTGGCACATTACCGAGAGTCGCTGCGTCTGGTAGAAGCGTATCCGTATCGGGGGGCGTATCTGCGTCCGGAGACACCCAGATTTATGATGAACCGGATTCTTGCGGGGAAACCCCATTTGGGACCGCTGGCTCAAAGGGGGCGTGCTGCAGATGTTGACGGTTTGCCTGTTCGGGCCCCTGTTGAGGCAGAGCCTGTCTCGGAGCCTCAAAACCTGCCGAGTATCCAACCGGGGGACCCGCTTTCAGAGAGGCCTGCGGATGATGCCGACCTTGCGCAGCCTTCAAAAAACGAAGACGTAGCAAAGCGCAAACTCGCACAACAACAGGCGCAAAAAATGATGGAACAGGCACAAAAAAGGACGCAACAAGAAAAACAGCGGTTTGAGACCTTTGTAAAGCAGTTGCACCGCATGGCATCTATAAAGACGGAAGCCGATTTTGAAAAGTTTTTGACGCAAGAGCTCGTCAAACAGTTGGAAGGTTCAAAACCAGCGGCTGCACCGGGCCCGCGTCCGAGTGCGGAGCGAATGCGGCGGGCTGCACAAATCTTTAGAAACGCAAAAACCCCTGCAGAAGGCATGAAAAAACTTCAGGAAGTAGACCCGGACTTCGCAAACACACTGCGGGTTCGCTGATGATTTTGTGTTATTTCATTTTCATTCAATTTAAATAAAAAAGGAGATTTCTTATGAAAAGGCAAAAGGTTTATTGGGCACTGGGTGTGCTTGTGATGCTCACAATCATTTGGTTCTGCTACAATGTGGGTCCCCCTTTAGACACTGAGCGACCGGCTGGCAGTCTGCCCGAACCGGAACAGGTGGCTGCGTCCCCTATTCTGAAAGCCCCACCCCAAGGGGAAACGTTTGCGACAGGATACTGGGAAGGCGAGCAGTGGCACAGAACGGTGCCAGAGGCACCCGAGACGGTGATGCACCAAGGCGAAGCAATGACCCTAATGGAACTCTACAGGTCTGCGTTTGAGGGGAGCACGGGACCTACGCCCTGGGCAGAGAGAGTCGTCATTCTGAACCGTGTGATTGCGGAAGCCCCCTATTCAGAAGAGGTATATTACGCCCGATTAGGTATCGTCATGTATGACGAAAACGGAGTACGTCTTCCTCCTGATGATTGTTTACGCTTTGAGCGGCTGGAACCTTTGGTGGCGTATCATCCGAATTACCCACGCTTGCTCAGCGATTTATTGGATTATGGCTTGGATATTTATCCTGAATTGGCGATCCATTATGGGACGGAGGCACTCAAGTATGTAGATATGTACCCTATAGGCCGGGGACTTGGTGCGTTTCCAGAACGTATTCATGACAGGCTTGGCTTTGCGTATCAGGTGCTTGGGGATTACAGTGCTGCCTTAGCACATCATCAGAAGGCTCTTGAGATAGTCCGTGCACATCCTGGCAGAACAAGGTCTCGGGACTATGCGAAATTAGTGCAGCGTTCTATAGATGCGATTCTTTCGGGGAACCCACATTTGGGGCCGCTGTCTAAAAAGGGGCGTTCAAAGGCTGTGGGGGATGTGCCTGTTGCAGCACCCGTGAATGTTGAAAATGGGCCTGCCCCGCAAGTTGTGCCGGGTCTTGAATCGGGGGTGCCGCTTTTTGATGTGTTTGAGGATGAGGCGGATACCGATCTTTCCCAGCCTTCAAAAAGCGAAGCCGTGGATAGGCGCGAACTCGCAAAACAACACACACAAAAAATGATGGAACAGGCACAACAAAAGGCGCAACAAGAACAAAAGCGGTTTGAGAACTTTGTCCAGCAGCTACATCAGATGGCATCTATAAAGACGGAAGCCGATTTTGAAAGTATTTGATGCAAGAGCACGTCAAACAGTTGGAAGGTTCGAAGCCAGCGGTTGCACCGGGCCCGCGTCCGAGTGCGGAACGAATGCGGCGGGCTGCACAAATCTTTAGAAACGCGAAGACCCCCGCAGAAGGCATGAAAAAACTTCAAAAAGTAGACCCGGACTTAGCGAACACACTGCAGCGGGGTCGCCGGTAATTTCAATTTCATTCAATTTTATTATAAAGGAGATTTTTCAATGAAAAACCGTGTTCTATTTTTCACATTTACATGCCTTTTTTGTTATTTTTGTTTTCCGTCTCTCTGTGCGGCGGTGAGTGTGACTGGGGGTGTGACCCCGAAGTTTGATGAGAACGATTTACCGCAAGGGTTTCCGCAGATAACTTATGATTTTGATGTGGATATAAAGATAACGGGTGCGACGCAGGATCACACGATAAAGGTGGTTCTGACATCTTCTAATTTTCAAGGTATCGCTGCGAATGCGGAGACAGCTGATTTTTTAGGAGGTCCAAAGGCAGCATCTGCCCTTGAGAACGATCTCTATTTTGATGCAATGGAGAATAGTCTTTGGACAGTGTCGGAAGATGGCACGACCCTCACGTATGAGTATGACTCTGTGAATACTTCGATACCGAAGTCTATCAAAGTGCGGTGTCGGGACTGGGCTGCCCACGGGGACATCCGCGTCACTGTCTCAGGGACGACCATAGACATCACGGAACGGATCCCGACCGATGTGAACGATAACAACATTGCAGACGGGTGGGAAAAAGAGAAGAAGCATTTTTTCTTTATCGCGGATGTTGACGAGGCACAAGCCAGAGCCATAGCAGACGATGAGCTGGGGCCCTATAAAAAAATTGTAGAAAATGGCGAAGAAAAGGCGAAGAACATCAACAATCACCCCGGCGATGGGTGGTCCCGCCATAATGAGTATCGCGGGATGTATACGACAGTAGAAAATGGGAAACCTGCAGGATTCACACGCCTGGACCCACAAAAAAGGATGTGATATACACTGTGCATGAAAGTATGGCAGACTATGGGTTAGGCAGTCTCCCGTTCGAAGCTTATGGGTTTGCCAGTGCCTTAAAAACGCCGGTTCACGTCTTTACAGAGGTAGACAGTGCGCTGTTCATGTTGTCGGGGCATAATCCGTTCACCGAGGTGTATGTGTATGATGAGGCGGGGGATGCAACCCCAAACAAAGGGGTAAATGAGAGGGGAGAACCTGTGGTCAATGATCTTGTCAGGAAAGTGAACCGGAACTCGAATCCTGGGGAGGGACGGACGAGGTGCCGGGTGCCAAAAGTGTATATGCCATCCGAATCAAGGCAGAAACGGATGTGGTGTTAAATGCAGTCCAGGAGGATCGGCTGGGAGGGATGGCGATTGCGCCCCCTTGCAAGTGGTCGTTAGCCAAAATCTACACCCGAAATATAGAAAAAATGATTGATGATAAGTGGAAAGATTATACACGCCGAGGCTTATTTGCTGAGGGGGTGACAAAGAAAGAAAATGCGACAAAACGCATAGCCGCTGCAATAAAAGTATTGACGCGCTCCACGGTGAGTCATGAAGTTTTGCATGGCCTGAACTTGAACCACTGTGAGAATCTCAACTGTATTATGACAGCATTAGAAGGAGGGATGGAGCATAATTTTGATAGGAAAGGGAACTATTATCAAATCAAGATGGTCGAGAATCCGAATCAAGATCCGGACGATCCCGATGATGATTATATTTATGCCAGGGATCCGAAGAAGGGTGTGTCTGTTTTACGGGTTCCGTATTTAAATCAGGAGCATTGGGAGCATTTGGCTGTGACGGGTGGTGGTGCGCCGGGAACTGTTAGCAAGGGACCTACAGTGACGATTGGGTTCTATGATGATGATGATGATGATGATCAGTCTGCAGCACCGACAACCCCCACGGTGACCCTTGTTTCCTCTGATGGCATTTACACAGCAACTGCGGGGGATAGCCATACAGCGAATTTGAGTGCTTCGGAGGCACTTTACAGTGCGACGTGGTATATTGCGGGGCCGGGGGAGACCGGGCGTGGCACGCATATAGAATCTGACGGGGGTGATGGTACGGCAACGACTGCTTCACTGACGTATACGTTCCCGAGTGGGGTGTCGGGGGATTATACGATCACGGCACTTGCTTATAAGATGTCGGATATGTCGCTAATGGGGGAGGTGAGTTATACCGTCACGGTGTCTTTACCGGTGTCTGTGCCGGTTTGGAGTGATATACCGGACCCATACAATCTCACAACAGGCGATAGTTTTAGTTTAGACTTGAGTAGTTATGTCACCGGCAGTCCGACGATCACGAGAAATGGTGGCGTTCTTCCAGCAGGTCTATCCTTAAGCAATGGTGTTTTGAGTGGCACGGTGACAACCGTGGAGAACCGAGGTATACGGTTTACAGCCACTAACACTGCCGGGTCTGCCAATAGTGAATGGATTGAGATTTCCATTGTTGCTCCGACACCGGTTGTCGCACCTGTTTGGAGTGATATACCGGATCCTTACAACCTCACGGTTGGAGATAGTTTTAGTTTAGACTTGAGTAGTTATGTCACCGGCAGTCCGACGATCACGCGCAATAGCGGGTCGATCCCCACTGGATTATCGATAAGTGGGAGTGTTATCAGTGGCACAGTCACACGTAGCGAAACGCGGAGTATCCAATTTACTGCAACAAACTCGGCAGGCACAGCCTACAGCGAATGGATCCAGATCAGCGTGGCACCAGAGGGAAGCTAAGTCCCCGGATAGCCCGTTTGTGTAAATGCTGACAGTCTCTGTTCTTATGTGGCGTGATATAGTTGACAGGCAGGTATCCGTTTTGGGTATCTGCCTATTTTTGGGTTTGTAAAGATTTAGTTGAAAACCGCGAATTATTCTGATAAAATTATATAGAAACATTAGAACTCCGTATATCAAAAGAGGCGGTATGCAACAACTTTACGATACACAACCCATTAATCCACCATCTCGTGCGATCCTTGTCGGTGTAAAACTGCGAAATGCCTTGATGCACGAAACAGAAGAATCTTTACAGGAACTTCGCCAACTTACCGAAACGGCTGGGATTGAAGTTGTTTGTGAGACAATTCAACCTCGCAATGTTCCGAACCCAACATACTTTATAGGCGAGGGCAAAGTTGAGGAACTCAAAGGTGTTGCAGCGGCACTGGAAGCGGATGCAATCATCTTTGACGAGGAACTCACACCCGCACAAACACGGAATATTGAGAACATGCTTGAAATTGCGACTGTTGATAGAACAGGTCTTATTCTACAGGTTTTTGCACAACGCGCATTGACCAGCGAAGCACGGCTGCAAGTTACATTAGCACAACTGGAATATGCGCTGCCACGACTCACACGGATGTGGACACACCTTTCACGACTTGCCACAAGTGGGGGTAGCGGAAGCGGCGCATTGCGGGGGCCCGGTGAAACGCAGCTTGAAATGGACCGTCGGTGGGTGCGTAGGCAAATCTCTCAAGTCAAAAAAGCATTAGAGACGGTTGAAAAACGCAGACAACTTCAACGACAGAACAGAACCGAGAAAAATAAAGTGTCGCTTGTAGGATATACAAACGCTGGGAAATCCACACTATTCAATACGTTGACCGGTGAAAATGTCTTAGCGGAAGACAAACTATTTGCTACATTGGATTCAACGACACGGCGCGTGAATTTACCTGACAACCAAAACATTCTGTTAAGTGATACCGTAGGTTTTATCAAAAAGTTACCACATCAACTGGTCGCGGCCTTCAAAGCAACTTTGGAGGAAGTTACGCAAGCTGACCTACTATTGCATGTCGTTGATATAAGCCACCCGGAAGCTGAGGCACAGATCGCTGCAGTGGATAAAGTTCTTACAGAATTAGATGCTTCCGACATTCATATAGTCATGGTGTTCAATAAAATTGACCAACTTGAAACGGAAGACCAGTTCCATATCCTAAAGACACGGTATCCACATGCGGCACCTATATCGGCACAGCGCGGTGACGGCATATCAGAACTAATGAAGAAATTAGCGGATCATTTTGTTTCACACAGTGTAACCCTTGATTTGAGCATCCCTTATACGGATGGAAAAACTTTAGATATGTTGTATAAGCACGGGACTGTGTTGGAAACTGAATATGAGGCGGCAGCAGTTCACGTCAAAGCCAGATTGCCAAGTCGTTATCTCAAATCAGTATCACAATTTGCTGTTCAGGATACAAAATCTCTACAAACTACCTCATACACATAAACGTTGAAACAATCAGTTACTCACCGAAAAGGAGAATAGGAATACAATATGAAGATAGGCGTTACCCAAATTATCCTTGGAAACATGTCACTGGAAGATACACTTTCATTGTGCCAAGATGCTGACTACGATGCAGTTGAACTTACCTTTCGTGAAGGCAAGGATACAGACATCAATCTAAGTGACACAGAACTAAAAGGTATCGCTGCCAAGTGTGAAGCTGCAGGGGTTGAAATAAGCAGTATCACCGCGGGATACAATAATAGTGGAAATTTACTCAGCATGGATGGAGAACAACGTGAAAACGGCGCGAAATCACTTGCACGTGGATTAGAAGTCGCGGGCGCACTCGGTGTAGGTGGGATATTGTTACACCCAGGACAACTCAGCGTTGAAGGCACTTACCAGCAGGTATGGGATAACCTTGTCGGAATCCTAAAAGACCTTGCACCTGCTGCTGAAGCACACAAAGTCGCTATCGGGTTAGAAAATGTTTGGAATAAATTTCTGCTGAGTCCGAAAGAGATGCGCGAAATCGTTGATGAAATAGACAGTGACTGGGTTGGTACTTATCTTGACACCGCAAACATGATGGCTTATGGGTACCCTGAACATTGGATACGCGAACTCGGGCATCGCATCAAACGTGTGCATTTCAAGGATTTCTCGCGAGGCGCGCATCGTTTTGTCAACCTATTAGATGGAGATACAGATTGGGCAGCAGTGATGGAAGCGTTTCGCTCTGTTGGGTATGATGGTTACGTGATTCACGAAGTCGGTGGGGATAGGGACGCACAAATCGATCTTGCAGAACGGATGCGAAAAATTATCGCTATGTAGCCATTATAGTAAAGCATATCTGTAGCACAACCTGTTAGGTTGTGCTACAACACACGTAGTCCGTTAGGTTTGGCTAAACGCATAGATCAAAGTGTTCAGGTAATTCTAAAATCTACTATAAAAAGAGAAACGATGGTGTGTTAACACCATCGTGTATACCGGAGGTCGGACTCGAACCGACATGGACCTAGGTCCGCTGGATTTTGAGTCCAGTGCGTCTACCAATTTCACCACTCCGGCGGAATCTCTAAAAAAGAACAATTAAAATATAACACATTTGGGGAGAAATGTCAAAATATTATGGCACAGCAACAAAGAGGACTCGCAACTGAAAACATTTTTCAACGGGCTTTTACCGCTGTACTGGGATTCCTATCACTTCTGATTGAAAGAGAAACATGGCAGGCATTGGGACGTTGGGTGCTTTGGCGCGTAATACTAAGACGGCGACGTATTCTAAAACTAATGCGGGAACTACATCCCCTTGCTGAAGAGGCCCCGCCCGAAATGCACGCACTTAGAGACGAGGTATTTTTAAAATGCTGCCTGGAACTGCGACAACCGCAAGACCAACAAATTCTATTAGATATCCTCAACCACGTAGAACATCCACATGGATTAGAACAAATCTTTTTCACATCAATATATCCCATCCTAATCAAACGGGATCTGGAGGCGATAGCTGTTAAAACTGATGTACACCATCGACTTGAAGTTGAAATCGGCTATCTGGCACACAACGAAGATTACTTTTTTTGGGTCTTTGAAATAGATAGTGAACGCCGCATGTCACTCAAGACAAAACTTGAAGTTCGGGAAGCACAACGTGAAGACAAAAAGTATGTGATCTATATACTCGGTTGTACTGGTCTCGTTGAAACAGATTTTGCCGCGTATGCAGAACAGTGGCTGCTGAATGCACCGCGTTTATCCATCGCACTGCCACTTCTGGCTACAGCTTATGCGGATCAGTGGATACTTAACGCACGCGTCTACTTCTCACATATATTAAACGATTTGAAGAAGCGAAATTACAAGGTCACAGCAGAAGCAATACCTGATTTTGAACGGGGACGGTTGTCAGTACTACGCCATCTCGCCCTTCTCCAGATAAAAAAACGTCAATTTCAGTCCTCACGCCGAAAGCGTTGAGATAGATACCTGGCTCAATTGTAAAACATGTGCCTTCAATAAGTTCCCGCGTATCTCGCGTCTCTAGATTGTCTAAATTCGCACCGTTGCCGTGGATTTCAGTACCAAGATTATGTCCAGTTCGATGGATAAAGTATTCTCCATACCCCATTTTGGTGATGTACTCACGCACGCAATCGTCAACGGCACAACCTTGTATCGGTTCCTTTGCTGCCCACTTCTCACGAATAAACGCAATTGCCCTATCACGTGCTTCCCTAACAACCTCAAAGACAGCACCGTATTGGTCAGGAACCGTTTGTCCCACATAAGCAACCCAGGTGGAATCAGCGAAAACTGCATCAGCGTCTTTCTGTTTTGCCCAGAGATCAATTAAGATGCAATCCCCCGCTTTAATCTGTTGGGTGCGGGTTGCAGTCGGTGCGTAATGCGGATCACTGCTATTCGTATTCACAGCAACGATAGGGGGATGATTCGTTACCAGATCCATTTCATCAAACTGCTTGAGAATATGTTGCTGAACATTGTATTCCGTAATTGAATTACCTGCCTTGAGTTGATCTGCAATCCACTTGAAGGCATTATCTTTCGCTTGTATTGTGAGTTGTGCGGATTTTTGATGCCCTTCAAACTGTGCATCGCTTAACCGCGCTTCAACATATTGGGCAAGTTCTCCTGACGACTGCACCGTAATCCCAAAAGAGCGAATCCATTCTAACGTTCCAGCATCTACACGTGAGATATACGGAATTTCGCCATCAGGTGAATACTCCATTACAACCGATTTGATACCGTCAAGGAGTTTTGACATCTCATCTTTGAGTTCCTGCCACCCAGCATACAATGATATGCTACCGGGAACATCTGTAAAGTTGGATGTTTCAATACGATGAATTAACCAACGCGGTTCGCCTTGTGAAGGAATCAGACAGAACCAACGTCGTGTGACATTCTTACCAGTTAGACCGGCAGCGTTCTGAGCAATCGGGTTGATACCCCGGAAATCATATAGCAGCCATGCGTCAAGTTCTAATGTTGCCAAAGCAGATTGGATTTCAGATATTTGCATTTTTTACGCTATCCTCAGAATATAATATGGTATGTCCTTCATAGTAGCACAAGCACGCTTTGTTGTCAAAAGGAACATAGGTTTTATGCAGAGGCATCAAGATCACTGATCCCAAGCATAAGTTTGCCCAATGCCTGTCGATCTGTCTCATCGGTTTTGACAACGGCTGCGATCTTTCCGTTGTACATCACTGCGATCCTGTCGCTTAGTTTTAGCAGCTCATCCAGTTCAGAAGATACAAGTACAACAGATTTTCCACGGTTGCGTGCCTGCAGTAGCCGGCTATGGACGAAATCTGCCGCATGTATATCCAATCCCCGTGTCGGATGCGCAGCAATTATCACCGTCGGACCTCCTGACAACTCACGTGCTACAACAACCTTTTGCTGATTCCCACCAGAGAGGGTCTTGATCGGATGAGAAATGTCTCCAACTCGAATTTGATATTTATCCAAGGCATTCATAGAGAATCGTCGAATGTTTTCAGGGTTCAATATTCCATTTTTACAAAACACCTTTCGCTTATGTTGTCCGACAATTAGGTTCTCATCTATCCGACTGTCTAAACTGATGCCATGCCGATGTCTATCTGCGGGAAGGTGAACTATGCCATTTTCACGAAATTTCGCAGGCGTTGCATTGACCATTGAATCACCATTTAACGTTATTATACCATCCTGAACTTTACGTAATCCTGTGCCAACTTCAATCAATTCCGTTTGACCGTTTCCTTCTACACCTGCGATCCCAACGATTTCTCCAGGGAACACATCAAGGTTAATGCAATCCAAAAGCACTTTGCCAGTGTGGGTTTTTATAGTTACAGCTGCTAAGTGAAGTATCGGATTTTCCTGTTCCATTTCCTTTCGTTCTATTGGATTATGACGAACTGCCTCTCCAAGCATCTGTTCTGCCAATTGATGCGGATCTGTATCAGAAATAGCACAGGTTGCAACGGCTTTTCCTTGACGCATGACAGTGACAGAATCCGCTATTGCCATCACCTCATCAAGTTTATGTGTAATAATGATGATACTATTTCCGTCCTTTTTGAGACCTCGCAAACAGTCAAACAAACTGTCAATTTCTTGCGGCACAAGCACAGCAGTCGGTTCGTCCATAATCAGTATTTCTGCACCATGGTATAGTACTTTCAGTATTTCTGCGTGTTGGTGTGAACCGATAGGAAGCGATTCTATGGGTGTATTTAACGGCACATCAAACCCAAGTTGGTCAGCAAGTTTTGTGATTTTAGTTTCTGCAGATTGGTAGTCAACGAGGGTAGCGAATTTACGTGGTTCTTTGGCAAGGATGATATTTTGAATAGCAGTAAATGTAGGAATGAGTGTGAAATGTTGTTGTATCATGCCTAAACCGAGACGCATAGCACGGCGCGGTGAAGCGATTTTCACGGGTTTTCCATCAACACATATTTCTCCATTATCTGGTTGGTAGAGACCGTATAGGATTTTCATGAGTGTAGATTTACCCGCACCATTTTCACCAATAATCGCGTGTATTTCTCCGCGTTGTAACGTAAAATCCACAGAATCGTTTGCCTGCACATGTCCAAATTTTTTGCTAATCTTACGCATTTCAATAATCGGTGTTTGTGACATAGGTCTCCCTCATAAAACTCTGGTGGATATGTACTGACACTGAATATCGTTATTTACCGCGTGGGGAGAAACATTTTCGGTAGAGTGCAATTATATCATCAACTGAGACTTGGCGCGGATTGTTCGCTGGACTGCCGCTTGCGATCGCATCCGCTGCCATCTGTTCAACGACCTGCTCAAACTGCTGCTTGTCAATCCCGATTTCTCCAAGACGCGGCATCTGAATATCGTTCACAAGACGTTCAACTGCAGCTATTGCTGCATCCGCTTGCTGCATCGGAGAAAGTCCATCAATCGGTTCACCCATCGCTACTGCTATATCAGCAAATCTTTGTGGTGCACCGACAACGGTAAACTCCATCACATCCAACAGCAGCACAGCATTTGATAAGCCGTGATGAATGTGGAAGTATGCACCGATGGGTCTGGACATGCCGTGCACCAATGCCACAGATGAATTGCTAAATGCCATACCTGCAATTGACGCACCTAGCATCATATCTGTTCGCGCAGAGATGTTATTTCCATCTGCCCACGCTTGACGCAGCGAACCCGAAATCAATCTGATTGCTTTCAATGCAAGTGCATCCGTAATCGGTTGCGCGGGCTTTGAGATGTACGCCTCAATTGCATGTGTCAACGCATCAACGCCAACAGCTGCAGTCAGGTGGGGAGGGGTTGTGAGGGATAGCAACGGATCAACAAGAGCAACAGAAGGTAATAAACAGCTACTACTCAGCATCATCTTGACATTACGATCCGTGTCGGTAATAACAGTGACTTTTGTAACTTCACTCCCTGTCCCAGCAGTAGTCGGTATGGCAATTAAGGGAGCACCCGGATTTGGGATTTTATCCACACCCATGTAGTCAGCAAATTCGCAATCGTTCGCGTGTTTAACCGCGATACCTTTTCCGCAGTCAATCGCACTACCGCCGCCAATACTTACAATCACATCACAGTTTTCGTCACGGTATTGTTTGAGTCCATCAGTGACGTTTTGTAAAGTTGGATCAGGGATGACATCGGAGAATATAGAACTTGCAATTCCAGTATTTTGTAAGTTCTTGGCAATTTGATCTGCATATCCGAGTTTGGCAACACCTGGATCCGTCACTATGAGTGCCTTCGTTGCACCGAGTCGTTTTGCTTCTTCACCGACCTTTTCGGATGCACCGATACCGGTGATTATTGTGGGTGGGATTGAGAATGTGGTAGACAAGATCAATTTTCTCTATGGAATTATATATTTTACTAAGATTCAGTGAACATCACTAACATGATCTGTTCCTGTTGTGATGAGGAAAATTACTTCCGGATTAACATTTTGCGCGTGGCAGTGAAATGGCCTGCTTTGAGCGTGTAGAAATATACACCACTTGCTACAGATTCACCGACTTCGTTTTTTCCATTCCAATACGCCGCTCGGCTCCGAGATTCATAAACACCTGCTGCCTGTTTTCCCAATTTTAGCGTTCGAACAAGTTTTCCATCTGAAGAATAGATCGAAATGCTGGCATCTGCGCGCTTTGCTAACTGATAGGGTATCCATGTCTCAGGGTTGAATGGATTTGGATAGTTAGGTAGAAGTGCTGTCTTTTTCGGTGTTAATGCGGCGAGCAGGGACTCCAGCACAGTGATGCCGCGTAGCGCAGTTGCATCGGTGTGCGCCAATTGTTTGGCGGTATTCAGCCACTGCTGCACGACTTCTGGTGTGAGGAGTTCATTAGCATGGCACCGTAGTGTTGGAGTAGCAGGTACGTTATTGAATGCGGCTGCTACCAAGACAAGATCTTGGACGTTGACAACGCCATCTTCGTTCACATCCGCTCTATTTTCACCTGTCTGACCGAACTGTGCAGCAATCATTACCAAATCCTGGATATTGATAAAACCATCACCGTTTATATCCTCCTTGAGTTGTTCCGACACTCTAATTTTCCATAGAAGCACTGTGCCGTCTGTACTTCCAGAGACGAGAGTACTGCCATCGGGACTGAAGCTTAGGCTATAAATTTCACCAGCATGCCCTTTGAGAATAGCACTGGTGTCACGCGTAGCAATATCCCACAAATGCACTTTACCGTAGATGCTGGCAGCGAGTGTCCTACCATCAGGACTAAATTTAACACTTCTGATATTGGGCTTATGCACTGGCGTGTGCTCTCCGAAAATTGCGTCAAAGGTAGTGCGGATGGTGCCCGTGTTAACATCCCACAAACGCACCTTATCGTCACTCCCTGTAGCGAGGGTGTTGCCATCTGGACTGAAATGGACGCTATAGACATTACCGACATGCGGGAAGATTTTGGAAACTTCGCCGGTGACAGCACCCAACAAATATGCCTTGTTATCACTCCCTACAGCGAGGTTACTACCGTCAAAGTTAAAACTTATACTGTAGACATTACCGATATGCTTCATAAAGTTATTTTTCTGCTGACCTGTAGCAGCATCCCATAATAGCAATTCGCCCTTTCTCTGCTGCTCCTTGTTAGGATTTGAAATAGGGATATCAAGAACCGGTCCAGTTTCAAGAGGTGGGATATAGACACTCCCAGAGGCGATAGTGTTGCCATCAGGACTGAATGACACACTCATAACGGGGGCAGTATGCCCTTTAAGGGTGTTGCGAAGTGTCCCTGTGGAGACATCCCATAAATTCACCCAGTTAGAGAAACCCGCTAACGAATACGGGGGATCGCCAGAACCAGTAGCGAGGATGCTGCCATCAGGACTGAAACTCATGCTCTGGACATAACCTGCCTCTTTGAGGGTATTACGAAGTGTCCCTGTAGAAATATCCCACAAGAGGTTCCCAATTGCAAGCGTATTACTATCAGGACTGATCAAACTGTTGGGATTTAATGAATTTCCTTCAAGGGTCCCGCGGAGTTTGCCCGTGGCGATATCCAACAAGAACACCACATTGTAATTGGTAGCTGCGAGGGTGTTACCATCTGGACTGTAACTCATACTATTGATTGAGTCGAAAGGCCGTTTTATAGTATTACGAAGTGTACCTGTAGCAACATCCCACAGATGTAGTGCCTGCTTATGAGAATCAGTATCACGAGTAAGAGTAACTATGGTGCTACCATCCGGACTGAAAGTGATGTTAGCACCGATACTGACAACATGATTAATTAACTCAGGTGGATTTTCAAAGGTTTTGAGGAGTTTGCCTGTGGCGACATCCCATAAATGCAATATTTTGGAAGAATTATAAGTAGCGAGGGTGTTGCCATCTGGACTAAAACTCGCGTTCGAGACAATCCGAGTATCCCATCCACGATCCTTTCCAAGAATTTTACGGAGTTCACCTGTGGCAACATCCCACAGATGTACATGGGTAAACCTTGTCGCAGAGGCAAGAGTAGTACCATCCGGGCTGAAACTTACATTCAGAGAACGTTCATCGATAGTATCGCGATGATCTGGAAGGATTTTGCGGAGTTCACCCGTGGCAGTGTTCCACAATTCTATTGTGCCATTGTTGATCCCAACAGCAAGGATACTACTATCAGGACTGAAACTAACACTTGTAACATCACGGTCTATTCTGGTGCGGAGATGGTGCCAAATGCCCCACTCATCCTGATAGGCCACTGTAGGATCTGGAGTGAGGGTTTTGCGGCGTGTCCTTGTGGCAACATCCCATAAATCTACTGTGCCATCCAGAAGACCAACGGCAAGGATGCCGCCATCAGAACTAAAACTCATGCCCGTAACGGTGGACATGGGACCTGGAAGTAGGTCGCGCACTTGCAAGGTTTCGGCATCATAGAGCCAAATCCCGATTCTACCGACAACAGCAAGTAGCGAGTCAGTCATGTCGGGTGAGTAGGCGATAATCCGCGAAGTTAGCTGCCCTGTACCGAAACGGACTTTTGCCCCTTCGGGTAAACCGATTTGCATGTGCTGTTCATATTGGGCAAACGCGGTTGACAAACTGAGCGTTGATACGATAGCAAAAATTAATAAAAAAAGTCCTATTTTTATTTTCAAAGCATTGTGTTCCTTTTTGGGTAGAAAACTGGATTTGTTTAAGTTTACCACAAAACAGATTAAAATGAAATGTATTCAGGACTAATGAGTGTGTAAAGTTTTTGTCATTAGATGTTTCTGATGAGTATGTAAAGTTCTTGTTCAGTATAAAATTCTATTTTGTTTTTGCGTAGTGTAAATATCATTTTGCCTGCCATTTTTCGTTAGCTCAGATCTCCAAAACATACCACGTGGTATGAAATAACATACCGTGGTATGTTTTGCAAATTGGCTTTCAGTCCAGTCGTAGTAAGGTCTGAAAGGAATTTATTTTAAAAAACAAAAATTTTTCTGAGTATTTTAGTATGTCTGTTTTTTATTTGGATTTCATTGCTTTATGTTTTACTCCTTTTTGTGTGAAGAATAACTGCAAATTCTTTGTGTATTTTTTAGATTTCATAAGAATTTTCTATTTTTAAAACCGTACCGTACGGTTTTTTCGGTTTACGGTACGGTTTTGTTAATTCGTTATACGTCCAGTTTTCATAAAGCTTCATCGGAGTTTTTTGTTGTGTTTTTTGGCAAAATTTTCGTCGGATTTTGGTACGGTTTTTTATTTGTGTTTTTTGTGCTTATTTTTTGTTTATATTATAAGTGATTTTTAAGGTATTTTGTAGTTTTTTGGGTGTCTGTTTATTGGGATTTCCAATATATATCCAATGGTTTTCAGCAGTCGGCTGATAGCGCGGATTTGGGTACAGAATCGCGGAAGGAGCGGAATTCACGGAATACACGGAAAAGATACCTACCATAAAACGGCTTGATTAGGATAATGTTAATTCTTAGCAAAAAATCCTGATGCAGCGGTCTTTTCCGCGTCTTCTGTGTTTTCCGCGAATTCCGTGATTCCGCACACCCGCGTCATCCGAAAATTCCGGGATTCAGACAAAAACTTTACATACCCAGGATTAATGTCGGAAATGCCGCACGCCTGTAAACACCATTGCTATACCGTAAGCATCTGCAGTTTCAATCACGGATTCATCATTGACTGACCCACCGGGTTGAATAATCGCTCGGATACCTGCATCACCAGCGATCTCAACACCATCGGGAAATGGGAAGAAAGCATCGGACGCTAAAACAGCATCTTTCACTTTTTCACCTGCCTTACGCACAGCGATGATCGCAGCATCTACACGACTCATCTGTCCTGCACCGATACCGACAGTTTGCGTGCCTTGTGCGAGCAGGATACAGTTGGATTTGACATGCTTACACGCTTTCCACGCAAAAAGCAGAGATTCTATCTCCTCATCTGTAGGTTGGCGTTTGGTGACAAATTGTAAATCACTTTTTGCGATGTTATGCACATCCTGTTCTTGAACAAGCACACCACCGATTACATTGCGAACCTGCAGCATCGGTTTTGATCCTGAAAGTGAACCTGTCTCAAGGATTCTGCGGCTTTCAACGCGAGACAACGCACGTAAAGCCTTTTCAGTGTAACTCGGTGCGATGACCGCCTCAATTTTTACCCCTGACCTTGCAGCATCGCGAATGGTATTGGCAGTTTGTATCGTCACTTTACGGTTTAACCCAACAATGGATCCAAATGCTGAAGTCCTATCACATTCAAGGGCATTGTTGAAAGCATCTTGCAGGTTGCCTGCAGTCGCAAGACCACACGGATTGTTATGTTTGATGATGGCACAGGTCGGGGTTTTAAAGTCCTTCACGATCTCTAAAGCAGCATCTAAGTCGAGAATATTATTGAAAGACAACGGAGGTCCATTGAGCTGCTTTGCCCATGCTGCACACGGTCCCGGTGAAGACTCAGTTCTGTAGAAAGCAGCGCGTTGATGTGGATTCTCGCCATATTTTAGCGATTCACCCTTCTGATAGTGTTGTGTAAGGACATCACCAAATTCGTCATCGCTATCCAAATTAGCAAGATAAGTGGAAATAACGTTGTCATATTGTGCGGTATGTTGGAATGCCATCTTAGCTAATTCAAATCGTCTCTCTTGAGACAAGCATCCGTTGTCAGCGTCTAACTCTGTGATGATGTGCTTGTATTGATTAGGATTTGTTAGCACAGCAACGTGTTGATAATTTTTCGCTGCAGCGCGAATCATCGTCGGTCCACCAATGTCAATATTCTCAATCGCCTCCTCAAGCGTTACATCTGGCTTCGCAACAGTCGCTTCAAATGGATATAGGTTACATATCACCATGTCAATAGGTGCTATTCTGTTATCTTTGGCTTGTGATGCATGTTCTGCATTATTCCATTGTGCAAGCAGACCGCCATGGATCTTTGGATGGAGTGTTTTGACCCTTCCATCTAACATTTCGGGGAAACCAGTATAGTCAGAAACGTCAATGATATCAATACCATTTTCACGCAGATGTCTTGCTGTGCCGCCTGTGGAAAGGATTTCAACTTCGTAGCGGACGAGTGTATTTGCCATCTCTAACAGATCCGATTTGTCATAAGTGCTGATGAGCGCGCGTGTTATTTTCTTCATATTTCGTCTGTCTTAACCTTTATTCTATGTTACATATCTGGGAAATCCAAAACCGTCATTTGCGACGTGGCTTCGTGCGGGGATCTGTGCGCGGGTGGGTATAATCAGGTCCATCTCGGACGTGTTTTCTATAACAGTACCATCTCCGATACGCACCTCATCACCGATCATGATTTTTCCAGGGTGTTCCGCTGCCCCACGAATCGTTCCAATGACAACTGATGACCCAATACGGCATCTTTGATCAATTTCAACAAACCCGTATATTTCTGTGTTGGTACCGATTGTCGTATAGTCAGCAATTTGGACTGGGCCGAGTAGACTTGTGTCTGTGCCGATCTCAACGAAGTCCCCAATTACAGGGTGTCGTTGTTTGACTTTGACACTCAAACCGCCAAGTGTGCAAGGATAAATAACACAACCGCAACCGATAATCCCTGTTTGTCCAGTCGTAACGCCACGGTGAGGGTGTTCCAGTAGATTCGCATCTCCTATGATAGTTTCTGGATGCAAATCTGCTTGATAGTAACGTCCGCCAAGTTCTGCAATTGCTCGCGGTAGCAACGGAACCGGAATTCTGTGCATGTCAGGATTATCTTCTGGTGGTTCACTCCGCGTCAAAGCATGGGCGACATCATGGTAGAACAAAACACGCCATCCTGGATATGTGCTGACAACCAGTTGGAGTTGATACTCAAAAACTGGAGCAAGGTTCAAAGTACCAAGAAAATCTTGGTATGGGTCGAAACTTCGTTCCTTGATTGCGTTATCAATCTGTGCGCGAAAATCAAGGGCTGCAAGTTTTTCACGAGAAATGCCGTTATGCAAAAGGTATGCGTCCCAAACTGCCGGGTCTTTAAGGGAGGCAAAGCGATTCCATAGCGCGCGACTCTTCAACCGTGGGAGTTCCCATAGCAGTGAAAACGCTGTTTCAAGCGCAGCATCAAGACGCGTTTCGTCTGAAACTGCCAAAAACGACTGTGCCACCATTGCATACAACTGATCCGCTACCTCTTCAATCGCTTCAGGAAGTTCACGTTTTTGGTTAAAGAGGTGTGGTGCGTTATGCGAACCGGGGGCAACACACTCCAACAGATTACCCAGAACGGTTTCAAGTATATCCCGATTGACAAACCCACGTCCTGAACGTTGCGATAACCCCTCGCGACTCGTGCTGTCAATACGCAGCGCATTCAATTCCGACTTGCTGTAGATAGGGCGGAGTCGTTCTAACGTTTTGGTTAGAAGTGGCTTTTTCCTTTGTTCGTAAGATGCGTCAAAGAGTGTTGTTTCAGACATATTTTTATCCGGAAGTGCAAAGTCAAAAGCATTTAGAAGGGAATAGGAATGCCAACTCGTTCAGCAACTGTTTTTAACTGTTGCTGATGTCCTTCGCCAATCGGTATACCGATTTCAGCCCATTCCTGTTCACGCTCCCATTCTAAACCACCGGGCAGATCTGATCGGTCATAACCCGGTGCCGGTTGCATCTGCCGTGCATCGTGGATATGTTGGTCAATTTCCGCTTTATACTCGTCAATTGGTCGGAACCGTGAAATATCGATCGCTGCAATGAAAGCACCTTGATTGGCACCTTCCCAGATTGTTGGGGGATCTGGCGGTTTATCAAATAGCCAGATACCTGCCATAAATCCACCGAGCGCATGACTCACATGACTCAAACCTAACATCTTGAAAAATGCAGCAGGGCTTTGTTCAAATGCCTGTTCCAACGGCAGCCTGGCATCAATACCAGTTGCCATATCAACAACTATGGGTGGCTGATTGCCCGCTGGAATAGCAAAACTCATTGGCGAAGCACCAGTTGCAGTGGCAATCACACCACCAGGGCTATGTCGAAAACGGTGACAAGAGACCGCAAACCCAGCGCAATCCACTTCAAGCGCGAGTCGTGAATACTTGCCAGCACTGCCAAAGTGGAAGTGATTCCGACTTGTTGCAGCACCTAATCCCATCTCTTTGGCTTTTTTTACCGCTGCCTTTGCTGCATGATACGAAGCAAAATGTCCTATACCGCCATCGCCATCATAGACTGCTGTTGTTGGAGATTCATCAATGCATTGGACGTTTGGACGTGGATTTACTTTGCCATCAAGCATCATCCCCACATATCCCAGTGTCTGTTGTGTGCCATGACTGAACACACCTCGTAGATCAGTGAGAACCAGCAGGTGAGCCATGTGCGCAGCGTCCTCCTGCGAGGTACCCGCCTTCTGGAAAACTTCACTGATGAAACTTCGCATTGCGTCTGGCATAACGCGGATAAATTCTTTTGGAACTACATTCATTAAGTTTTCGGACTGCAAACCTCAAATTTATTCAAGAGGAAAGTCCGCCCCGTTTGTTAGGCTATAGTGCTGTTTACGATGTATAAATCATTTTCTAATATTTCTTGACTTTAACACTTTTTACAAATCGCATAATGTTTCCTTCCTATGAGGGATTATACCATAAATTTATCTAAGGAAACACTATCTAAAATTTACAGGGTGTGTAAAATTTTGGTGATGTCTGAACCAGGATTTTCAGGATTTTCAGATTACCAGGATTACCTCATCAAGAATTTTTGATGCACTTTAATGTCAACTTTGGGAATAGAACCTGTTGAGGAAAATCTCGGGAATGCCTAAATGGCATTCATACCGTTGATTTGGAAATCTGAAAATCCTGAAAATCCTGGTTCAGGCAAGTGAAAATACTATAGACATACCAGAAAAAAGATGGCGAACAAAAGCCATATCAATATTTCTATAAAAACTTTACACACCCAATTTATAGGGTTATTTATGGTAGATTTTAGAACTATTTACACACTGTAATTTAACGAAAACGCCACGGTTTCCACACTGACAAGGGGGTAAGGGGGTTACGGTTGTTTTGTTAGTCCACATCCCATAGTCGGATGGTGCCATCCTGGCTTGCACTGGCGATTGTTTTTCCATCTGGTGAAAAACAGATGCTGTTGACCCACATCGTGTGTCCTACGAAGCGTTTTAAGTGCTGCCCTGTCGTAGCATCCCACAGCTTGATTTCGTTGTCATGACTCTCAGGTTCATGCTCATTAATTAGCAATCCACTGGCAGTAGCAATAGTTTTTCCATCTGGTGAAAAACAGACGCTACAAATAGAAGACCGATGCAACCCACTGAGAGTAGAAATGTGTTGTCCTGTCGTAGCATCCCACAACCGAACTGTTTCATCTCCACTGGCAGAAGCGATTGTTTTTCCATCTGGTGAAAAACAGACGCTGTTGACTGGAGCGAGATGTCCTGTGAGCAGGTGAAGTGCTTTACCAGTTTGTGCATCATATATCCAAATACCGATAGAACTCGCTGCGACAAGTCGAGTGCCATCCGGAGAATAGGTTGCCTCCAACATGCTACCTATACCGAGACTGGCTTTGGCATCGTCGCGTGGATGGGCAGATGTGTTTGGTAGAAGTACCGCACAGGTCAAAAATAGTGTAAGAAGTAACAAACATGCTGTTTTCATAGTCAACTCCTTTGTGTGTAAGAATTCTCCAAAATTAACTGTTGATTTTGATGTACTGGATAACGTTTCCGTACAAGACGGTTTGGTTTTTAGACCGAATCTATGTTTTATAGATTACTTTGCAAAAACCTCTTGTGCAGCGGCGACACCCGCACCAAGTTGTACATCATAACCGATTTCTGCTAATCCTCTCTCAAAAGCAGAAATCGCAACAATAACATCGTTTTCGTTCATCCAACCGAGGTGTGCAATACGGACAATCTTCCCACTCAATTCACCCTGTCCACCTGCATAAGTGATACCGTGTTTATCACGCATCATCTTTACAAACGTTTTACCATCAATTCCTTCAGGTAAACGGATTGAAGTTAACGTGTTTGCAGGCGATGTAGCGAACAGTGGAAGGCCGATCGTTTTGATGGCGTTGCGCGTTGCGGATGCCATTCGGGCATGACGCGAGAAGGTATTTCGGATACCTTCTGCACAGATATGACTGAGAGCAATTTGCAAACCCGCAAGAAGTGTAACTGCTGGTGTATAAGGGACTGACCCCTCTAAACCGCGCTGATGTGCCTTGCGGAAATCTAAATAGTACTTCGGAAGATCGGATCGTTCTGTTGCATCCCATGCACGAGAATTCAGTGCAGCAAAAGCGAGCCCCGGTGGTGTCATTAACCCTTTCTGTGAGCAGGACACAACGACATCTACACCCCAACTGTTCATCTGCAAATCGTCCGCACCGAGTGCACTAACTGCATCAACGACAAGCAGCACTGGACTGTCTCTCGTTATGCCTGCTATCGCTTCAATGTCGTGTAAAGCACCTGTAGAGGTTTCGCAAAGTGTCGCAAAAACTGCTGTTAAATCAGGATGAGCAGTCAACTTTTCTTCTACGGCTTCGGGGGCAACTGAATCACCATAAGGCACATCAATAGGAATGATGTTAACCCCATACACAGTACAGATTTCAGCCCACCGCTCACCAAACTTTCCACTTCGAATAACTAAAACCTTATCGCCTCTACATAGTAGATTGGCAACAGCACCTTCCATTGCACCAGTACCAGAGGATGTCAAAAAAAGAACATCATTCTCCGTTTGAAATACATGCTTGAGTTTCTCTAAAATGTCCTTAATTAAAGCAACACTCTCTTCACTACGGTGGTAATCAATCGGTTGTGCCATCGCCAAATAGGCATCTGGTGGAATCGGTGTTGGACCGGGAGTAAAAAGATAGTTTTTCTTCATGATAGACTTAGACGGTGCCCACTGCACCAGGTGATTTGCCCTCCACATGCAAAACAACCCATTCTCGGCTGAGGAGTTGCAGTAAACTTACAATTGCATCACGTTGCCCCGCACTATCCATCGGCACTTCAATTGTCAACGTTGCAAATTCCTCTTTTTGAACGTCACCATCCTTATCAAACTTCATCGGTGTGATTTGTACTTTCTTTAATTTTGCATCCATTTTTTGTAATTCCTCCAAGTAGTAAAATGATTTAATTTATCTTACGAAAAAAATGACATTTAGGTGACATCCATGAACGATTCCAGATCAATACATTCACCGTTACGGCGTGCAGATTCCCAACCTGCCAATATTGGAGCTAAAGAGAATAGCCCGTCGTGGTAATCACTTTGTAATAGACTTACGTCTCTTGTCTGAACAGCACGAACAAAAGTCCTATCCTGTTCTAACCACGGATCAAACGCCTCAGCTTGATAGTATATGTCCGAATTAACAACAATTCTGTCGTATTTGTAAATGGCAAGATACCCGCCTTCAAAGAAGATAGTAAACCATGGTTCATCTTTCGGACTTTGACCAGCGGAAATAAAGTTGAGTGTCATCGTCCCACCGTTCTCAAAGCAGTAATGAAAACTACACGATAGCGGTGCAGCGTATTCTGTGCGCTCACAATAGAACGCTTGGACACGTGCAACATTTAACCCAGTCATAAAGCGAATATAATCTGTTGCATGCACACCCCAATCAAGTGCGCGACCACCGGATTTTTCCATGTCTGCCCACCACGATTTTGGTTCACTACTTGCAGCAGCGGGTAATCCGCCATAACTTTGGAAGCGGACATGCACCATCTTCTTATCAGATAGAAATTCGCGTGCTTTTTGAAAAATTGGACGATACCGTTCACGAAATCCGACGGTGCTCAGAACCCCTGCTTTCCGGATTGCTCTTTCAATGCGATTTGCCACCTGCATTGTAATTGCCTGCGGTTTTTCACTAAAGATGTGTATACCTTTCTCTGCAGCGATGACTTCAACATCAGTTCGGACATAAGCGGGAACGATAGAATATAGCACGTCAAAATCTTCTGTATCAAGCATTTCATGCGCGCCACCGTTTTCGTTGTGGTAGGCTTTTGGAACGTCAAAAATTTGTGCTGTCTCCGTTGCAGTTTTCACATTGCTATCACAGACTGCAACAATATTAACGGCATCTTGCTGTAAAAGGTTCGGAATTCGGGTTCTTTTTGCAAAATTACCGCAGCCGTAGAAGGCAACACGAACTTTGGAAGGGGTTGACACGATTGCTTGCTCCTAATCTAAGTTAGCAACAGGAATATCATAGGGAATAACTGGTAAGAGGTTACATGCGCGTTACAAAGCACTAAAGGATGGTACATTTTGACACACATAAACCTAATTTTCTGTATAGTTCAGTAAGGTCCAATTATTTTCAAGTCCGGGATCATTTGGAAGTGGCGGGTGTTTTTCGTGTTATTCTTTCTAAGCATTTTTCTCTCTGTTTTCGCACCCATGCAACACTGTCGCGCATATCTTCTCTGTCTGTCCACATGCCAAAGAAAGGCAATTTTCTAAAGTCTTCATGCTCATCGGATGTCGTGTCTTGGTTGTCGTCATCAACATCAATCGGTTCAATTTGTATACGGACCTTCGTCCCTTCAGGCAACGAAAGAGGTTTAGCTAAAACAACACCCCCGTTGTTCACCTCGCCATCTTCAATTATTAAAACCATTTTTCTCTCCTCCTATTTTACCGGACCAAATTTACTTCATTAACCACATTTTCCGTACACTTTTGATATGACCTGCCTTAAACTGATAAAAATAGATTCCATACATACCTCTTTAGTGGAATTGAGATGTCAGGTCAATTCCACTAAAGAGGTACTATTGAAGAAACCACTCAAGTATTTATTTAGGCAGAATTGCAGTAGAACATTAACGAGAACTTGGTAAACTATGCCTCTGTTTTAATGCGCCCCATGCAATAGGTAACTTTGCACGCGGAGAAACGTCAGACGGAGTAAGGTTATCCACAAAATACTCAAACTGGGTAGTCAACGTACCCGATCCGGTACAAATTCCCGAATAAATTCCGACTTCAAGCGGTTCATTAAATTCTTGTTCGGTTTCACCTATATGAATCCAATCTTCGTTAGCTTCACGTTTCCACCAGGCATTGAAGGTGTTACCCTCTCGGCTAAGACGCATATAAATATCCATTTCACCCGCCGGATCTTGAAACCCTGGCACATGTCCTCTAAGTCCTTCACCCCCATCAAACTGTCGCTTTTGCCATTGGATAATTGCATCGTTTTGGCGGCCCCAGAGCTTAATTGTTACCCACTCACCGTCACGGTTCTGACGGTCTTTTGTGGTAGGAGAATATGCTGTAAGTCCACTAACAACGCAACCTCCTGTATAATTTATATAGACATGTGTCTCTACATCAAAATCACCTTCAGGCACTTGATAGAGTCTATTTGTTGTATCAGAAGGCCAAAGGTTGCGGTTAACTTCACCAGTTATGTGAAGCCAACCCTCTTTAGTATTACCAACATCCCATTCATTAGGCTCAGCCCCTTCTACATTAGAAGCTTTCCATTTCCAATTGTTATTTTGTAAGGAATTCCCGTCAAATGGGTCCCCAAGAGATTTAGCTGCATCTACACCGCTTATCCAAATCGTTAACGTTGTAAACATAAAGATGAAGATGCTAATACCTATAATCTTTCCGCTCAAAATATAGAAATTATGTAAATATACGTTTAACTTACGATTTTTCATTGTTTATCTCCAATTTCTCCTCTATATGAAACTTTAATGAATATAGCGAAGTATTTTTCATACATAAAAATATGTTTGCAAAATACCGTTATAGATTATTTCGTTCTCTAAAAAACGTATAGGTAGTGGTATCAAATAGGAACCATTACCTTCAAATGGATTACCAAAATAAACTTCAACTTGCACAGTCCTCAATCCTGTGGACTGTGATAAAACACAAAATTAACTATGGAAAGTATAACACTTGACTTCAAGAAAATACAAGCAAAATTTCTATTTTACCGTTCAATGTAGGTCATTTAGTTTTGGGTCGGGAACAATAATTACGGAAAATTATGATTTGATGTCTTCATTAACTTTGTGACTTTGTCCAGCTGTTGACGGACATGGGGAACAATACTATTGTCGGGATAAGTTGTCAATAGCGTTGTGTAGGTATCCGCTGCATTCTTATAGTCTTTTTTCTTATTATATATGTCCGCGATTTGTGTAAGAGCCACAGCAGCTAAGGAACTCTCCTGCGCAACAACCTGTTTATATGAATGAAGAGCATCTCCATAAGCTTTCTGTGAAAGATATATGGATCCCAACAGCATCCACATATCATCAGTCACCATAGCATTCGGATAGAGTGAGATTGTATCTTCACATTGTGTGATTGCTGCTTTTGCGTTACCACTCAAGTGCAGTTGTAGCGCGTTTGCGTAATCTGTTAGAGGAATCGTAAGAAAGTCGGTATTGCCTTGGATCAACACTATTCGTTCAAGCGCGTCATTCGTGAGTTCGTCAGTTGTAGAAACACTTACAACCTTGCGATATTCCGCTATTGCATTGTCAAATTCGGACGCAAAAAAGTAGGTGTCTCCAATGAGTTTCCGTGCAGTTGCACTTGACCGACCATTGCTGTCCGCTATCGGTGTTAAAACCTGCCGCGCAAGCATAAATCTTTTTAGAAGCAGATGGCATTCCCCAAGAATTAATTGGGATTCAATATGTTGAGTAGATAAAATCCTTCTATCAATTAATGGTTGAAGTGTCATCTGTGCAGCTTTCGGATCATGCAAACCACGCAACTGAATCTGTGCAAGGAGAACTTGACTGTTGATGGAATTAACGCTGTTTTTGCTCATCTCTTTCAAAACACTAACTGCTTCCTCCCACAGTTCTGTGTTTTGGTAAATGCTTGCAAGCGCGTATCTTGCATCGGAAAGGTATCTGCTATCCCTTGAAAGCTGCAACAGTGTCTTGTAAAAGTCAATCGCAGCAGGATTCTGTTTGCGTTGTAAATAAATCGCACATCTTTTCAATGTTGAATCCACATAAGTAGAATAAATTCGGTGGGTTTGAGTAAATGTTTGAAGTGCCTTGTCATGCTGGTCTGCATAGAAATAAAGTTCTCCTAACGTCAAAGCATTATTGAGATTTCGCGGTGCAGCTTGATACACTTTTTCATATTGTGCAATTAACTTGTCTCTAAGCGGTTTCTGTCTATCCCCTTGATAAATCTCAAGTACAGATTGCCATATAGAGTCCCGCTGACTTCCACTGGGACCAACACTCTGTAAGCCATCAAGATAGGTCGCAGCAGCTTTTTCTATATCTCCCTGAATCTTATAGACTGATGCCAACTGGATATATAGGTAGTAATAACTCGGATTTGCGCCTATCGCTTGTTGAAATGCCTTCACTGCTTCGGGATACATCTTGTGTGAAAGGTAAATTGAACCCAGTTGCTGATATTGCCCCGTACTTCCTACAACCGATTTTTTCCATTCCGCTATCGCCTGTTCCTTCTTGCCAAGCTCCGCATAAAGATTTCCAAGTTTCCTACGCATAGATATGTTTGTAGGATTTTTTTCAAGAACACTAACATAGAGTTCAAGTGCTTTCTGAGACTGTCCTTGTTGATGGAAAAGGGTCGCCAATTCTTCTAAAAGCGTGGTATCAGATGGGTTTAGTTTTACCCTTGCCTTAATCAGTTTTTCTGCTTCAGCGAACTGTTGATTTTGCGTATAAAGACGAACAAGACCACTCACTGCCGCAGAACGATAGATGGAAGTGGGATATTCATCAAGAAAATGCTTGTAACTTGTGACCGCACCTTCAGAATTACCATCTAAGTATTGTTGATACGCTGTGAGATACGCTGCAACCGCAGCAGCAGAACTTTTTGGGTGTTGTTGTTGTATCTGCTTACATAAAATTATCGCCTCTTTATATTGGTATCGTCGACTATAAAGGTCTGACAGTTGATGCACCGCTTGAGACGCGTAAGAACCGTCCGGATTATCATCAACAACCTCCTTGAAAATACGTCTTGCTTCTTTATCTTCGCCGAGTTTGGCATAACTTTGTCCGAGCATCAACCGAACGGAATCCTTTTGGTTCTGTGTAAGTTCTTTTTTGAGTAGTGCTTTATATGCCTTGATTGCTTCCGCATAACGTCTATCATAATAGTGATCGTTAGCATCTTGAATATCTCTTATAGTTTGGATTCTTTCCTGTTGCTTTTGCACATTGTTTGGTTGCACTTGTGCAAAGACACCAGTTCCGACATATAAAAGCAGAGTCAGTATTTGTGCTGAGATTACAATTTGCTTCCATGCTGCGATTGATTTATGCATTTCATTCTCCATTCTACTATGTGAGACAATTTTGTTGTTCCAGCCTATCTCATAAATGCAATTTTGTCCAAAATCACAGTATCGCGTGTGCGTTAAATCGGGGTTAGAAACCCCTCCTACCATTTATGAGTTAGGTTGTTCGTTCCTCTGTTTGCTACTTAACATTTACACACCACAACCACCGTAATTACGCCATTAAACTGAGACTTGTTGTGAGTGCCATACCGTAAATCATACACGTTTCATCAATATCAAACTGCGGATGATGGCACATATTGACAATGCCTTTCTGTTCATTTCCCGCTCCGACCATGACAAAACAGGCTGGAATCTGCTGTGAGTAACACGCGAAATCCTCTCCACCAAGTATCGGAGAAATAGGATACATCACATTCTCCTCTCCCACTAATTCGTGAGTTGAACGTAAAACCGCATCAACACACGGTTCATGGTTGTAAGTCACAGGACATCCTTCCTGATAAGCAAACGTGTATTGTGCATCATGTGCCTTCGCTATCCCAGCGAGTAGGTTTTCCAACTGAGTCCGAACACACATCTGCACCTTTGGGTCTAAAGTTCGGACAGTACCGGCAAGCGTTACAGAGGGAGGAATTACGTTCTTTGCATCGCCACCGTGAAATTGCGTTATACTGACAACTGCGGAGTCTAATGGATTTACATTTCTTGATACTACAGATTGAGCAGTGTTGACAAACTGCGCCCCAACGATGATCGGGTCTACAGTCAGGTGTGGAAATGCAGCATGTCCGCCCCTACCCGTAATCGTGATTTCAAACGTATCCGATTGTGCAAGCATCGGACCAACACAGGTCGCATATTTCCCAACAGGGTAAAGTGGAAAGACATGAATCCCGTAGATTTCATCAACATCGTCCAACACGTCGTCGGCTATCATTGCTACCGCACCACCAGGATATGCCTCTTCACAAGGTTGAAAGATAAATCTGATATTCACCTTCAATTGACTTTTCAGCTCGGACAGTATTCTTGCGGTACCGATGAGCATCGCAGTGTGTGCATCGTGTCCACATAAATGTGCTTTTCCATCAAACATCGATTTATAGGGAACATCGGTCTGCTCCTGAATTGGCAACGCGTCCATATCTGCCCTTAAAGCAATCCGTTTCGTCGCACCAGCAACCTCCAGATCACCCACAACGCCTGTTCTGCCAATTCCTGTCTTAACAGGTATGCCAAGAGCAGCCAACGCATCTGCAGCGATCCCCGCTGTGCGTTCCACATCAAATTCAATCTCAGGATGTCGGTGTATATCTCGTCGAATCGCAACGATGTCTGTGAAATGACGATGACAATGTTCAAAAATCAGATCTTTCACTATTCTCTCTATTGTTTGGATTCCCTGTCACTGATAGGTAAGTGTCCTGCGAAGAATGCTTTTCTCACCTCGATCACTTTCAATACGATAAATAACTGTATAAGTCCCAGGAATAGTCTGAAATGCAGTGTGATTGAGATTAGGTGTCAGTTCTATTTTGGTAGAATCATCATTCGGAACATCTCTTTTTTCCTTGAATGGACCGTAACATTTCTCACCCAAAGGATTTAGAACCTTCCATGTCAACGTCACCTGTTTTGGACGCGGTAAGTTGTTGACATGCACTATGATCTTATCACTGCTATCATCTCCACTGAGTGTTCCCAATTTTGATAACATTTTTGTCATCATAGTCAACGGTGGGGTGTATTCAAGATATCCCTTCCCCGGAATTGCACGCCAAGAGCCACCCGTTGCCAATGCGATCTGCTTAATCGGCAAATAGTCAATACCGATAACTTCCACGCGCACCTTTTCACGCTGTAATGTTGAAATCACAGAGTCCAGACTATGTATAGACTTGCCATCATAATCAGCGTCATGGAACGCTGCGTCACTCGCAAGGATAAAGAACCGTTGAGCATCGCGCCGAAATTTACTCTTTTTTACGGCTGTCATCAACGCATCTAATCCTGCTTCAGAGATGTCACCACCTTTATCTACATCAATTTTGAAAAGCCAATTCTGAAACGTGCCAAGTTTGGCAGTACGTCCATGATATTTTGCCTTATCCGTAAATGTCACCAAGCCATAAGTGACATCTCTCTTTTCTCGTTTGAAAGCATCAAACAGAATCTCAATGTATGCCCTTATCCCGCTTATATTGTCAACCATGCTTGCAGTCTCGTCCAATAGAAAAACAACATCAACTTTTTTAGATGTCGTTGCAGTAACCAATCCTTGTGCAATTTCAGCCATCATTTTGATGTAGACATCACTGACTTTGCCAGTACTTGAAGTGCTACTCCCGCCACCCCAGGTGTTGCTCATGCTTGCCGCATGAAATGCATCTCCACGCCGACTGCCATAGTTGACACTTGGGGTGCCAATCGTTGGAGAAACACCTTTAGGACCGCCTTCTGAATCTAACTGGACCGGGACTATTTCTGTTTGTGGTGCATTAATTGTCCTATCAGAAGTAGATACCACTGAAAGATGATGACGCTCAATTTTTACAGACGTTTGAGTTCTTGGATTTTGGGATATTTTAGTGTTCCCATCTATGGAAATGGTATCTGAAAAGGGATGATCAGGTTTTTTATGTCCCCCCAAGTTTTCCTGTGGACGCTTATTAGTTGGACTGTTTTCAGTCGTAGACCAATCCATATCCAAATCCACACCCGGTTTCGGGGGTGACGGAGTTGCTACCACTATTTTTTCGGAGGAATCTGGAATAGGAATAGACGGTTCTTCAATCTCAACAGGTGGTTTCACTACAGCTTCTCGCGGCATTCGAACAATATCAATGATAGGATAATTTATCGGATCTGGCAATTTCCCTCTCGGAGAAAACCACCACACGCAAATCAACAATACTATATGGATGAAGATTGAATATATCAAAAATGGCTGTCGAGATTTCTTGTATTTCATGATATGCTAACCTACTGAACGCAAATTATTTGTAATACCATTTCTAATTGATAACGTCTCTTTTTTGTAGCACAAACTTTATGAAGTTTAATTTATTATGGTAGATTATGGAATTAATTACACACTTTCACAGGTAGGAGCGACCCTAGGTCGCGACCAGGAGGTCGCTCCTACCGAAGAATACTTACATGACAGTCAATATGGTGAATTGCAGAAATGTAAACTTATCTTCAAACTTCACTATAATTGGATAATCTTAATTTTATCCTTGATATGCTAATTTGAAGCAATAGAACCTATTCTGGGTTGTTACGTGCTTTGTTCTTTGTTGTCTGAACCAGGATTTACAGGATTATCAGATTACAAGGATTACCGCATCAATGTTTTTTTGATAAGTATTTATGTCAACTTTTGAATGGCAATCTAATGCACCAAACTCCAATCTTGAAAATCTGGTAATCCTGAAAATCCTTGTTCAGACATAACTCAAAACTTACAGACTCTATGAAGCATCTATAGATGGAATTCCACTACATCCCCATCATGTATCGCATCATTACGACTAACAGGTTGGCCATCGTGCCACGCAGCTCCCCAAATCCTCGCAAGTTTAAACTCAGCAAAATCCTTGTGTAATCCCGTCGCAGCGTCAAGCACTGTCGCACCATTCGGAAGCACAATCGGATCATCACGTTCTACCGATTTCCCCGGTGCCTTCGGATACACACGCACAATATCCAATGTCTTATATAATCCTTGTAGGATAGCATCTTTACCTTCCCCAGTTTCCGCAGAAATTGGATAGATAGGCATAGTATCACCATAGAACTCAGTGAGAATCTCTAACCTATCAGAGGCACCAGGCGTGTCCATCTGGTTTGCAACAACAATATATCCTAAAGAACCGTCCTCAACATCCCCTCTTTGATCGTTGATAACTGTTAAAACCGAATCCAAATCATCTAACAGACTATCATTGGCAAGACTCACGACACCTAAACACAGATCAGCATTTCTAATTAACGTCAAAACGTTTGGAGAAATAAAGTCCGGCATCAATGACGGTGTATCAATGAGTTGGAACTGAATATTCTCATACTGCAACATTCCCACAACCGGAATCGTTGTTGTATACGGCGTAGGCGATACTTCAGGTTTCGCTTTTGTCCAGTTGGTAAGGAGGAGTGACTTACCACTATTAGGCGGTCCTAACATCACAAGTTGACCAGCACCCTGTTTCGGTATATGTTCACTATAACCCTTTTTACCAGAACCTTTTCCACCTTTCGCTAATGGGCCTTTTTTGAGAACTGCAATACGTTTACGTAAGTCAGATACAACCTTTTCTGTGCCTTTGTGTTTCGGAACAATACGCAACATCTCCTCTAACAGACTCAACCGCTCCGAATCTGTCTTAGCAGCTTCATGCTGATGTTTGAGTTTGTAGTATGTTGGAGGAAGATTTGCTGGCATAACCCACCTCAAAGGACGTGTAAATAATTCGTCAATCGCTTGTTCACAAGTTACACAGTTTCTGTACTTTTCTCCTACCAATTTATTATACAAAACTTCTTTCCAGATGTCAATAGGGTCATTTTTCATTTTAAACTTATCTATACCGCATCAAGGTAATTTAGTTTTCCAACGATTTTGATTTCTGATTTTAGACGTTGTCTTGTAAGAGCGATCTCTTAGTCACTCCTACAAGACAACAGATTTTCGTAAGGTCATCTTGCGCGTGTTTGTGCGACTTTTGAAGAACGGCTATTGCCTACACT
>JAAXHO010000048.1 GCA_012270795.1 Candidatus Poribacteria bacterium | reverse complement strand
AACCCATACCACGACACGATCGAGAAGACTTATGAAAAATTTACAAAAAACACGAAAAAAACAACTAAAAAATTCCACGATTGGGACAAGGAGCGCAACCAGAAACATTCAATTGTCAAATAATACTATTTCTAATTGATAATGTTTCTTTTCGTAGCATAAACTTTTAGTTTGGGTTGCCGTATTAGATTACATTTCACAAAAACCTATAATGCGACATCATTTATTAGAATTGGTATAATCACACACGCTAACACAAATACGAAAAATATCCAAACTATAAAAAATACAAAAAAAGATGCAACTTATTCGCAACTTATTTGTAGTAGGGTTAACTTTAATACGCGCAGAGTTGTTATATGTCAGAAGAAGAATTCCTTGAAATAGTCCGACAGCATCAAGATCAGGTTTATCGGCATGCATTCTACCTGCTCAAAAACAGTGAAGACGCAAAGGATATGACACAAGAAACCTTCATCAAAGCATGGCAACACCGCAAGAAATTAAGACGGAAAACAGTCCATTCATGGTTGTTGAAGTGTACACAAAATCTCTGTTACAACCAACTCAAACGAAGAAAATTTCAAGTGCATATATCCAGAAAAATTCAAGGGCATTTAGTCGATGAGGAAGACGATACACTTGAAATGCTACTGCACAGACACTCAAATCAGCCTAATCCAACGCCAGATGAGATCGCAATTAAGCAGGAACTCAAGCAGTTGGTGCATCAAGCAATTGACGAATTACCCTCAAACATGCGTTCAATAATCGTCATGCGGGAATTAGAAGAAATGAGTTATAAAGAAATCGCAGAGGTAGTGAACCAACCCGTAAACAGTGTCAAATCAACAGTATTCCGCGCTCGTAAGAAATTGCGAGAGATACTCAACCGTCTTATGGAGACATAACCGATGACGCAAAATACACCAAACGAAATGACTTGCATTGACTGCCAATCTCAAATTGAAGAATACATCGCTGGGGAATTGGATACAGTTACCGAAAACTCAATCGTATCTCATCTTTCCAATTGTGAAATGTGTCAAAACGAACTACATTTGGCACAAGTAATTGATACGGTTTTGGATGATCTTCCTAAACCAACTGCACCACCTGATGTATTACGAGAGGTTACAACTTATGTTCAGAAAAATCCTGACAACAATAATTGGATTGATCGTTTTGCAAGTATTTTTGTTTTGGAGAAACCACGTCTACTGATACTGCGTGTCAGTGCAATTGCCTGTCTTATGGCAATAATGATATTTGGTATTCATCAACATCAAAAACATGTTGTTGTAGAACAAGCAAAAAAAGATTTCAACTATGCAATGAGTCAAATGCAATATGCAGTTCAAAAAACAGGTATTGCTGTTAACGAAAGAATTGATTCTATCAAAATAGATAAAGTGCAACATCGTGCTATACAATCGACATCAAAAATTTCATCAGCAATCAATATGAGTTTAGGTATACTAAACCGTCTAACTGGAAACGATCTGAATTCAAATACAATTATTACTAACACCAAAGGTTTTTCTAATTATTCTGAGAAACCTAACTTACCAATACAAGGAGAAAATTCACAATGAAACGGCTTAACCTTATCACCCTGACATTAGTTTTCTGCTTTTTTAGCAGCGGAATAGCGAAGAACGAATCAATTCGCGGTAAAATAGAGATGAACCTGCCAAACACCTCGAAACCTACTCTTGAAGTCAACTTAAACAAAACATTTTTCAATCTTCTTATCAGTTCTAATGAAAATATTACTGAAGAAATTGTTGAATACGCTAAATATGCGGAAATGATAGAAGGTATTTTTATCCGTGTTTATGATAAAAAGGCTATTAACTCAACTAATATGGCAGACCATTATAAGAACGTCCTCAAGATGGAAAAATGGGAGGACCTTATCAAGATCAAAGACAAATTTAGCGTTAGCCTCCTCTTTTCGGATGCTCCCGGAATAGTAAATGGCGTTTTTATTTCATACACTGATCAACATTTTACAGCTTATGCAAATATTTACGGTAAGATCGATTTTGAAAAACTGGGTACTCTCATGGGGAAAATTATTGAATCTGCACCAGAATTCATGGGAGACATATAAAACTAAGAAAAGGAGAAACAGCATGAAACTGCAAAGACACTTTACACTGATGTTAATGTTCTGCTTATTAGGGTTGTGGATTATACCTATTGATCAGACAGTAGCAGAAAAAGGATCCCCTGATGAAATAGAGAAAAAAGGGCTTATTGACTTCGATTTTCCAGATGCTCCCGACGCAACAATTGAAGTCAATTTGACAGAGAAACTAATCAGTCTGTTAACCAAATCCATGAAAACTTCATCAGAAGAAGAAGAAATAGCAAAAATGCTTACAGGTATTTATGTCCGATCCTATGATCGGGGTGATGTTGATGAAGATAAGATGGTTCAATACTACCAAGAAAAACTAAAAAAAGACAAGTGGGAAGTTCTTGTCAAAGTCAATGATTCAGATGAATTTGTTGAAATCAGCCTTTTTATTCATGAGGATGTAGCCTATGGCGTATTTGCTATCATCATGCCTGAAAAGCCTGAGGAAATCATATTTGTTAATATTGTGGGATCACTTGCATCAGAACGAATTAGCGAATTACTTGAAAACATAATGAAAATCGGTATGGCAGAGTTAGATATATTTGATACATTAAAATCAAAAGTAGAAGTAGAAGTAAATCCGATTGGCAACATTAACAGCAAAGACTTGATTGCAGTCAAGGTCGAAAACCCACCCAAAATTGATGGACAACTTAACGATAAATGCTGGAAGACTGCACCGCAAGCTGACAATTTCACACATATAACCACTCAGAAACCGGTAAAAGACCAAACTACAGTCAAAATGGTATATACCGATAAAGCAATCTATTTAGCCTGGTATAACCTCGATTCAGAACCGAAGAAAATTCGTTTCTCTACAAAAAAAGACCATGTGCCATTTGTAAATGAGGACGTAGTCTGCTTTAGCATTGACACAATGCATACACATAATTCAAATATGCGTACAAAATTCATGGCAAACCCACTTGGAAAAAAATATGTCCAATTTGCGGATAGGACTTTGAATACATCTGAATTGACTGACCGTTGGAATGCCGCTGCCAAGATTGTTGATGATGGATGGGTCGTTGAGATGGAAATCCCATGGAATATGTTGGGTCGTCCCAAAACTACCAAGCCGGTCCAGATGGGGATTAACTTCAATAGGAAACAACAGCGGACTGGTGAAGATTCTTGGTGGTCAAATGTCGGTGTTGAGAAACAATACAGCAACGATGGCAATTGGTTGAAAGTTTTACCACCATAAATGTATCCTATATGCAAATATGTTAGTTGTCTATGATACAGATAAGAACGCGACGATTAAAAACGCAGTTCTATCTCCTACCAAGTGATGCAGCAAGCAGCCGTGCTTGCTGCATCACTTGGCGTTAATTCAAAAATCAGCATAGGGGTTTTCCAGCGTGAGTATGTCAAGGACGGTGTACTGATGATAACTAATGTCTTGCACAAGATATTATTGCACGTTGCCACTGGCGGCACAAGAAGTCACTTAAGCAACGGAAAACGAAATCAAGATTACGCCAATACAAAGGACTTCCTTACTATTTCAAATTCTATTGTGCGCTTCAAATACCCTGTGCTGCCCCAGATGCTGTCCTTGAGTGCGTTTAGGCATTTATTAGTGCCGTTGCGAACCCGTTGTTGATGCTGACAAAGTCAGGTGGATTGCGCTTTTCTTGCCGGATACCGGCGTACCTGCACCTGAGCACCAAAGAGGTGCGTTTCTATATCTATAAAGAGATACCCTCAGTGGAGAATCCTGACCAATACGACGCGTATCTTGAAATTTTGGGCGAGAACGGACACAATTGCTGGGATGCACGTTATGAAATCCTGCTTGGAAATTTATTAGATCCGCCTCTGATTCCTAAAGAGGCACTCTTTGCCATCATTGATTCCCGTTGCGCTGCACTGCCCGAACCTGTTAGGCTGCCGGATGCGTAAAGGGATGTCCGCAGCTTTTGATTTGGTAGTTTTGTTTTTAACCTTCCAATGCAGCTGCGCCACTAACAATTTCCGATATCTCCGTTGTAATCTGTGTTTGACGTGCTCTATTGCGTTGTAGGATTAGTTCGTCAATGAGTTCTTTTGCTTTCTGTGTAGCGTTTTCCATCGCTGCCATGCGGGCTGCTTGTTCTGCTGCGTTTGAGTCTAATAGCACTTTCCACATCTGCATGTTCAGGTGTTTACTGAGCAGCATTTCAAAGAGTTCCACCTGCCCCGGTTCATAGATATAGTCGAGGAAAAGCGTGTCACCTTCTGGTTCAATAGGTTCTAATGGGAGAAGTTGTTCAACAAGTACCGTTTGGAGGATTGCAGACTTGAAGTTGTTGTAAATTACTTCAACCTTGTCGATCGTTTTGTCAGTATAGAGATGTTCAAACTCGTGGACGACATCAACAGCTGTTTGAAATTCAAGTTGGCGGAAGATATTGATATATGAATCGGTGATATCGTATCCGCGCCTGTTGAAATGTTCTTGTGTGCGTCTGCCGATGCAGATAAGCGTTACGTCTGCACCGTTTTCTTGGTAGTGTTGTATCTGTTGTATGGTTGTACGGATGACGTTGCTGTTGAAACTGCCACATAGCCCGCGGTCTCCAGAAACGGAGATGATGCAGACGTGCTTTACTTCACGTTCTTCAAGCAGTGGATGTGTCAGTGCTTCCTGTTCAATGTCCATCTGTGAGATGAGATGTCCGAGTATTGCGTTGAGTTTGTCTGCGTAGGGTCGCGTTGCGGTTATATTTTCTTGTGCGCGGCGGAGGCGCGCAGCGGCGACAACACGCATTGCATCTGTAACCTGCTCAATGTTTTTAATGCTGGCGATTCGTCGCCGAATTTCTCGTAACGTAGCCATGATTATTCACCTTCTGTTGGTGTTTCCTCTACCTCTTTTGTCGTAGTTTTTTCCGTTGCTGCTTCTTCTGGAGAAACTTCTGCTGCTGCCATTTCCTCTACTTGCGGTTGTTCAGGTGGGGTATTACTCCAGTTTTCTTTGAATGCTTTGACTGCAGCATGCAATGTTTCAAGTAATTCATCACTCAGCAGCCCGGTTTCTGCGATTTCAGAGAGGAGTTCCGCATGATTCCTGTCAAGGTATTGCAGGAATTCAGATTCAAATCGTGCTACCTCTGATTCAGGAACATCGTCTAAATAGCCATTTGTGCCGCAGAAGATAGAAGCGACTTCGCGTTCAACAGGCATCGGTTCGTATTGTGGTTGTTTCAGCAATTCCACGAGTCGTGTGCCGCGTAAAAGTGATAATTGTGTTGATGCGTCTAAATCTGATCCGAATTGAGCAAAGGCAGCAACTTCTCGGAAACTTGCGAGGTCAAGTTTAAGTGTGCCTGCAACTTCGTCCGATTTCATCGCTTTGACCTGGGCATCCCCTCCGACACGTGAGACTGATGTACCGACATCAATTGCTGGTCTAACACCTTGGTTGAATAGATCTGTTGTGAGATATATCTGTCCATCGGTGATGGAGATAACGTTTGTCGGAATGTATGTTGTTAAATCACCTTCAAAGATTTCAATAATAGGCAGTGCGGTCAGAGAGCCACCACCCAAGTCGTCGCTGAGTTTTGCAGCGCGTTCTAACAGGCGGGAGTGAAGGTAGAATACATCACCGGGGTATGCCTCACGACCAGGAGGTCTTCGTGAAAGGAGTGACATTTGACGATATGCCCAAGCGTGTTTTGTCAAGTCATCGTAAATGATGAGCGCGTGCTTGCCGTTATCTCGGTAGTATTCTGCCATTGAAGTGCCGGAATAGGGAGCAAGGTATTGAAGCGGTGATGGTGCGCTTGCGGGGGCAGATACGATAGTCGTATATTCCATTGCATTATATTCACGAAGGGTGTTTGCCACTTGTGCTAACGTAGACCCCTTTTGACCGATAGCAACATAAATGCAGTAGACATCCGTGTTTCTTTGGCTGAGAATAGCGTCAATTGCGATTGCGGTTTTGCCGGTTCGGCGGTCACCGATGATAAGTTCCCGTTGTCCTCTACCGATTGGTGTTAAGCTGTCAATAGCCTTTAAACCTGTGTAAAGCGGTTCGCTAACGGGTTGTCGTTGAACGATGCCTAACCCTTTCTGTTCTACGGGGAGTCTGTGTTCTGTGTGAATATCTCCCAAACCGTCAATGGGATTTCCAAGAGCATCAACGATGCGTCCAAGGAGTGCTTCACCGACGGGGACTTCTGCCAGTCTCCCTGTACGTTTGACGGTATCGCCTTCATGTATAAGTTGGTCTTCACCGAACAGCACACACCCGACGTTGTCTTCCTCAAGGTTAAAAGCGATGCCGTAAATATCATTTGGGAATTCAATCATTTCGCTTGCCATTGCGTTTGCAAGCCCATGCACCCGTGCGATACCATCGCCAACTTCCAGCACAGTGCCAGAGTCATAGACATCTACGTCTTGTTCAAACTGTTGCAGTTGCTGTTTTAATATATTCGATATTTCGTCCGGTCGGACTTCTCTTGCCATAATTTCAATCCTCTATAGGTCTCAATTTTTTCATTCATAAGGTAAACCTGCGAATTTCGTGTTAATTTTTACTATATATAAAATTTATTTATCCAACAATTTAATTATTTGGGCAATACCTATACAAAGTACCCCAGGAACGATGAATAGCATTGATACACCCAATGCAATTGCAAACACGCGAAAAGTCAATTCTCCACTTGATCCAACAATATCTGTTATTGTCACAATCAGATATATTCCAACAATAATGCCGAAGATTATTGTTATTACGCCGATTATGTAATATCCTTGTCCTTGTTTTCCACTATTAATTCCATTACCGCTAGATTTGAGGGGTGCCCCATCACTATCCGATTCTTTATTTTTGGTCTGCTGATCTTCACTTGAAACATTTATTGGTTTTCTACCTTCAGTTCTATAAAGACTGGCTCTACCCGAAAGGTCGGTTAGAGGCTGATGATATTGAATGGAAGCAGTAGCTTGGGGTGACCTGGCTCTACCCGAAAGGTCGGTTAGAGGCCCTTCATCACTATCCGATTCTTTACTTTTTGTCTGCTGATCCTCACTTGAAACATCAGAATCATCACTGGATTGCAGAGTAACATCGCCGATCTTTATAGAATGGAGTTTATCTTTTGAATCATCAGCATTATTATCGTCTTGCATTATTGTTCCTCTCGAAAATGAGTTTATTATTCAAAACGACTTATAGAAGTTAACATTTTGCATTTGTTGTTTTCACAAATATTAGGTATTGACAAATAAACATATCGTCCCTACGGGACTAAAGAGGGCGTTTATTTCGTTTTTCTATAAACATATCGTCCCTACGGGACTGAAGACACTGCCACAACGGATTTATCCCTAAATTAACACATAAGGTGCGGTTAGGAAACCGCACCTACCGCAGTAAATTAATAATCATCCTTTTGCGAGTTGTCTTTTTAGGCGTTGGAGTTGTGTTGCGACACTTGCGTCAAAAACGGTGTCGCCTAACTTCACAATAAAACCGCCTTGAATCTGTTCGTCTGTTTCAGCTTCCAATCGTACCTGTTTACCTGAGTATGTGCTTAATTGCTGGACGAGTCTTTGTGCTTGGTCTTGTGAAATTGGCACTGCTGTTGTTACTTTTGCGACAATCCTGCCAGCAGCTTCATCAACAATTGCTGAAAAGACATCCATTATTGCGCCGATGTAACGTTCACGTTGTTTTTGTGCAAGAAGTTTCAAGAAGTTAATCGTCAACGGATGCAATCCGCCTGTGAACAACTGCTGAAACAGGTTGCTTTTTAATTGAGGGGAGAGCAGTGGAGTGTTAATAAATTCTCCGAATTCCTCAGACTGTTCAGACAACGCTTTCAGTGTTACGATGTCAGCTGCGATAGATGGTAGTACGCGTTGTTCCGTAGCTGCTTCGTATAGTGCGCGGGCATAAGGTTTTGCGACTCGAATGTCTCTCATATTTCGTTTTTACCCTAAAACTTATCTAAAATATTTTTTATCATATCAGATGGTTCAACTAACGTCATCACCACCCATGCCAGGTAAATTCCTATTGCTGTAATACCGATTGTGACGAAAGCCTCCAAACCATTACTAAAACTCTTAGCAACCAATTCAATAATCAAGTGACCAATACAAAGTAATATATAGAACCCAGCTACGATTCGTTTCATTTAATTCGCCTCCCTGACCTTTAAAAGTTGTCATTACAGCTCGGTTGATGTCTCTCATTAAAAGGACTATCTACTGACCTGAATCAGCTGACAACCTACTAATGGATGCGTCAATGATATTTTGGTGTCTCTCAGGGGTCAGTTCCGCACTGATGATTTTACCTGCTGCATCAATCGCGAGTTCAGCAACAACACCACGCAGTTCGGAGATAGCCTCATCTTTTTCACGTTGGATTTCGGCGCGTGCTCTTGTTACTTCATCTTCAGCTTCTTGTCTTGCTTGTGCGACGATTTGCTGTCGTTCAGTGTTCCCCTGCTCAATAGCAGCTTGGATTTTGGCTTGTGCTTCGGTTTCAATATCGCTTAATCGTTGCCGTGTTTCAGCAGTAAGCCTGTCTAGTTCTTCTCGGTCAGTTTTGAGTTGGTCTAACTGGGTTGTAATCTCAGTGCGGCGTTCCTCTAAAAGTCCACCAACCTTTCCGAAGACAAACTTCCAAAGTACAGCAAGCACCACGAGAAAGCCGAGGACTTGCACTAAAATGGTTTTTGGGTCAATACCGAGATCAGATAACAGGCCACCACCGGCAGGGGGATCGGCGGCGAATACATTGGTCAAGAAAAAACCCATTAGAATGAGACAACATGCGTATATTTTTTTCATAAACAGTCTCTACTTTGTACACTTCCTACGCTCAATCATAAAATGTTTTTGTTAATAAATTGTGCGCAATATATTAAAATACCTTAACTTGTTGGGGTGGTTACAGATTTGATGCCCCATAGGTGTCAATTTAGTGAGGTGCCCTATTGTTGAAACGTTTACTATTAGAGTTGTTGGAGGGGTTTCTAACCCCGATTTGCAGGTTTTGGCTCAAACAATCGGGGTTAGAAACCCCTCCAACAATAGTCGATATCCTTAAGTTGACACCTATGGTTACAGATTTGATGCCCCAACGTGTTAGAGGTAATGTGTTATTATTGATCATCTATATTAATACTTGCATTATTGTCACTCGGTGGTGCTGCGCGAGAAGCTTCAATTGCATCTTTTACAGTGATTGTGTTTTCTTTTACATCGACGCCTGGAAGTTTTGGGAGTAAAAGAAAAAACATCAGCAAAGAATAGATAACGAGTGATTCAATGAGTGCCAAACCGATAATCATTGCAGTTTGAATTTTCGCTGCTGATTCTGGTTGACGTGCAATTCCTTCAAGTGCGGTACTTGTTGCGGCACCTTGTGCTCTTGAGGCAAAAATGACTGCAATTGGCAAACCTAAAGTCACACCAAATGCTAATACTGCTAAGTAAATCATGAAATGTCCTCCTTGGACAGAAATAGGCAAGTGAATTCTTGCCACATAGTAAGTTAATGATACGCTTCATGCGCTTCGTCATGGTGCTCAATAAACAGCACGATATATATGGTAGTTAAGAGGGTGAAAACAAACGCTTGGAGTAACCCCCCGAACATTGCAAAAAACATCATCGGCACCTGAACAGGTATCGGAAGAATGAATGCTCCAACGGAGATAGCACCAAGTCCAGTCAGTTGAATAACAACAGATTTTTCACCAAAGATATTTCCAAAAAGACGGATTGCGAGTGACCCTGCTCGTGATAACTGAGCAACTATCTCAATTGGGAACATTAGAAATCCCAACCACGAAGGATTCCCAATCAAATGTTTCAGATAACCCCCGAACCCATTTTCTTTGATGGCGATAATTTGAACGCCGATGACAGCAGTTAAACCGAGGGCAAGTGTTGTATTTAGATCTGCTGTGGGTGCTTGAAAACCAGGGATGAGTCCGATATAGTTTAGAGAGAGAATGAAGATGAAAAATGAACCGACAAAGGGGATATATTTTTTACCGTCTTCTCCCAGGATACCACCAAAGAAATCCATTATGCCGCCAACAAACACTTCTAATAATGTTTGTCCTTTTCCTTCAGGAATACGTTTCAATTTGCGGGTTGCAAAGAAGAAAAGTATTGTTAAGAAAAGTACTACAAACAGTGTGTTGGGGATTAAGTCTGGTTGATGCCATACTCCGGGTTCAGGAATAATATCATTCGGTAATAACTGTGATATTGGAGAGAACCAAGAACGGTAACCGTAATGTTGGATGGGGGTTTTACCAGAATTATCAGCGTCGGACCCGTCTGTAGAAGCATCCTCTGCTGCGAATGTGTTGGTCATTGCTATAAAACAGAGCGCAATAACCAAGCATATAAACGATATTTTTTTCATCTTTATATAATTAAATCTCTTAATTGTGGATTATGTTTCCTGTGTGTATTTTATGGTTGATCAGGATCTTTTTTTCTAAGTATTGTTATCATCAGACCGACTGCTTTGAGAATGATGGCAGCTTGTACTAGGATGATTCCTCCAGCAAAGGCTTCAACTACCATCCAGTCCATTCTAAATAGGAAAAAGAGTAGTAGACCGAGTACTGTGTATTTTCCGAGAGCAACGAAACCGAGTAAGTATTTTGTTTTCTGCGTTTTTCCGGGTCGCAGTAACCTACGGATAACGAATTCAATGGACCAGAACAGACTTAACCCAATAGCACTTCCGATCAGAAAACTGGGGAGTGTTGCACGTTTGAAGATGAACAAAATCACCCCGATTATAACGGTGAGGGATATTGTTAGGATATATACTTGCCTAATAAAGCGGTCACCGAATTCAAGCGTGGGCACCATTTAAGTAAGTGACTCCTTTTTTAAAATAAAGGGGAATTGTTGTTGATCCTGAATAGTTTACCCTCTTTAGTGGTTTTTGCTTTTTATGCAGCATCCTGTTGATGTATTTTGCGTGTGTTCCATAGGAGGTTCAACAACCCCGCAGTGTTCCAAGGGTTCAAAACTCCTGCAGCGGTCCCGAGTGCAAACCCGATATACGATCCGATTGCTGCGTTGCCCAATTCTCCTCCGATCCATCTTCCACAGAAATAACCGATAACAATAGCGAGGACAAACGATAAACCGTACAAAGCGATGGAAGACATCCCACCAAATTCTTTTACGTTATCTGTTTTTTCACTTCTTCGTTTGCGTATTTTAAAAGAAATGTTCCCTAAGATGAAAGCGAATAAAATTGAGAATGTATTTACTATATTATTGATTTCAAATTCAATTAAAGGGACCAGGAAATAGAGTAAGAAATATAAAAGTACGCAGAGCACTGTATACCTTCCGAGAACGATTATATCCGGTAAGTATTTTGCGTACTTCGTTTCCCATGAACGAACACACCACCGGGCTGCGAATTCAATGGACCAGAATAGAGTGAATCCGATACTGCTTCCAATCAGAAAAATTGAGAGTGTAGAAGGTTTTTTTGTTAGCATTACCAGAGCAGTTGCCCAGTAGAAAACGCCAATATAGAAATAAAGATGGTGGATATACCTATTTCCCAATTTTAAAACGGTACTCATTGTGAACGCCTCCTTTGTCAAGATAACAACGGATCCTATATGTTTTAGATGTTACTCTTCTTCAGTTTCTTTTTCTTGTTGTGCAGCGTCCTGTCGTTGTTTTTCCATGCGTTCCATTTTCCGGTTCCAACGTGCTACGGAACGAAACATTTCAATGAATCCTGCAGCAGTTCCGATTGCAAACCCAATATATGATCCTATATCCGCATTGCCTAATTTTGCTCCAATCCATCTCCCTCCGAAGTAACCGATTACAATAGCGAGTGCAAGCGTTATTCCAATGGAAGCGAGGTCGAACATTCCTACATTTTCATGCTTGAATTGGTCTAACCGTCGTTTAAACATGACGTTTGCTCCCATTAATGAAAACGGTATTGGAACGTTTCTCCTCTATAAGCAACGGTATAAATTATACTACAAGATTTGCGTTAATGCAAAACATTTAAAACAATTTCTTTAGTTAAACTTCATTCAAGGGTGATGGCGTAATACCATTTCTACAATTATTGTCTCATTAGAACAGCAGAGGCATTCAATTGTTACAAAGCATCATTTGTTACAAAGCATCATTGTTGGAGGGGTTTCTAACCCCGATTTCTGCTGCTGTGTATCTCAAATCGGGTTAGAAACCCCTCCAACAACAACGAAATCCGAAAATTTAATGCCTCTGATTAGAACGGTTGTTATGGTAGTTATTCTTTAGGCACAAACTGGAAGTTTATGCTACAAAAAAGAGACATTATCAATTAGAAATGGTATTAGTATGTCTGTTTATTATTTGGTTTCGTTGCTTTATGTTTTACTCCTTTTTGTGTGTGGAATTACTGCAAATTCTTTGTGTATTTTTTTAAATTTCATAGAAATTTTCTACTTTAAAAACCGTACCG
>JAAXHO010000158.1 GCA_012270795.1 Candidatus Poribacteria bacterium | reverse complement strand
GTTTCTAACCCCGATTTGAGATACACAGCAGCAGAAATCGGGGTTAGAAACCCCTCCAACAATATATAATACCATTTCTAATTGATAATGTCTCATTAGTTGCGGGGAGCTGGTAGGAGCGACCTCCAGGTCGCGCCCGGGAGGTCGCTCCTACCGAAGAGAGACCTCCAATCAGCGATAAAAGTGAAATACCTTAATGGGACAATATTAATTAGAATTGGTATAAGGCTCTTAAGTTTACACTTATAGGTTTCGCATACGCTCTACCCGGGGAATGCCATTGGGCGAATGCGCGCATGGCATTCGCCATGATTCATACCGTTGATTTGGACCTACGCATCTAATTCACGAATGTAATAAACATCTGCCAAAATACCGAAAACTGAATAACCCTGAACTGTAAAGATGAACCCTTGACATAATTTTATATTTCGTTTACACTTAAGCACATAAGATGTTTGAAGCAACCAATTTTTCGCTGCAGCTGCACTACAAATGCAGTTTTATAGGAGACAATTTATGTCAAAAATTCTTGTGCTATCTGGTGAAAACCATCGTTTCAATGTAAGTGCAAGTGTGATTCACGGTTTTCTTGATGCCGATGCAGAAATTTCTGCGACGTTAACAGATGATAAAGATGTTTTAGCGTCCCCTTCTTTAGCAAACTATGACGTGTGTGTTTTTGGTACTGGCTTTACACGTTCAGAACGTCAGAAAGACGGTACTTCTAAGCGTGTCCCCGATTTGACCACTGATCAGGAAGAGGGGTTGTTTCAGTTTGTGTCTGGCGGGAAAGGGTTAGTCGGTATTCATGGTACTGCGTGGTGGATAGGTGGACGTGCTGTGGATCTCATTGGCGGGCACGCGAACTGGCATCCACCAGGGTCGACTTTCACAGTACGTATTGAGGACACGGAACATCCAACAACTCAAGGTGTTTCTGATTTTGATGTTGAAGATGAAATCTACATTTCGGCGTACGCTCCCGATATCCATATATTAGCGACAGCAGAATGGTTCGGTAGGGCACATCCGATGGCATGGGTAAAAGAATATGGTTCGGGTAGGGTATTCTATACCACGTTGGGACACGGACCGGGAACCTTTGAGAGGATTGGTATGCAAAAATTCCTTACGCAAGCGGTGAGATGGGCGGCGACATCGTAGGTCTGGAAGATGAACAACCTAAAAATCAAGTCTATTGAAACGGAGTTTATACATGTAAATCACCGCGGCAATTGGCTTTTTGTGAAACTACATTCTGAAGATGGTGCCATTGGTATCGGTGAGGCATCCCATGGTAGAAACGATGAGCAGGTTCGGGATTTCATTGCCACCTTAGAACCGTCACTTGTCGGATTTAATGTGTTTGATTTAGAATCATTTCGCCTCCGTTTTTTCCGTGAGAATGAAGGTCACGCTTATCTTACTGCGGTTAGTGGCATTGAGCAGGCGATGTGGGATTTAGCAGGGAAAGCGTTAGATGTTCCGAGTTATCAATTGTTGGGGGGTAAGTGTCGTAATCGGATTCGGCTATATGCAAACATCAACCGCGCGACGACAGATCGTGGTACTTTCGGTTTTGCACGCAATGCTGAGCAGGCAGTTGCTGAAGGGTTCACTGCAATAAAATGTGCACCATTTGATGGTGTTTCGGCATCTAATATCACTCATGGCAAGCTTACGTCTGCGATACGAGAAGGTATAGACCGTATCCGTGCTATCCGCACAGCAATCGGTCCAGATATTGATCTGTTAGTAGATTGCCACAGTCGTTTTCATCCTGGTCTTATTATACAGACAGCAAAAGCATTAGACGATTTGCATCTATTTTGGATAGAGGACCCGGTGCCTTTGGGTGATCTAAACGCAGTTGCCCATGTCAGTCAATCCATCTCCATGCCGATAGCGACGGGTGAGCGACTACGCACGTTGACAGATTTTGACAAGTTACTAAAACACGGGCGCGTTGACTACATCTTACCTGATGTTAAACATGTAGGCGGGTTGTTGGGGTTGAAGAAGATTTCAACGCTTGCAGAAACAACGAATGTAAAGATAACACCGCATAATCCCAGTGGTCCTATTGCGACAGCAGCGAGTGTGCAATGTATGGCGAGTGTGCCGAACTTCAGTATTCTTGAATTTGCCTGGGGTGAAGTTGATTGGCGTGGTACTCTTGTTGATCCACCTGAACAAATAACTGAAGGTTTTATTGACGTATCTAAGCGTTCAGGATTAGGTAAATCGCTCAAATCACAGTAAACAGAATTCTTTAGGAGATAAAAGTTATGAAATCATTGATATTGCTAAATATCTTACTCATTGGATGCTTGTTTGGATGTCTGGGCGGTCAGCAGACAGCCACACAAAATCTTATGGAAGGTCCGTCTACGAAAGAAACTGCATCGCTTGCAGTTCTTACGCTTTCAACACTTAAATCAAGTTATACGGGACAAGAGGCAATACCACTTGATCTTAGTATTCAAAATGGTAAATTTGATCTACTTGTGCCGATCTCAAGTGTCACAGCACCAAGTTTATTTAAACAGCTCACAGTGACTGACAGTAATGGTGTTGTTGTGAGGATGAAAAAACCGATTCCTTTATCAAACACTATCAAAACGTTATACAAGGATGGTAAAACTCTTAGGTGCGTTCAAGGGTTTGACATGAAAGCTGAATTAATACAAAAAGTTTCATTAAAGGATTTGCTATCACATTATGAGCTTGAACCTGGCACCTATACAGTAAAACTGGCTATCGTGTTAGAGGTATACAAGGAGTTTTTAGAAGATCAACACCCACAAATAATTGAGTTGCAGAAGGACATTATGAGAATTCAGAATAACAGGAGCCCACAATATACGCCAGAGGCAAAAAAGGAAGCGATTAGTTATACGCAAGACCAGATTGATGTCCTTAGAGAGAAGTATAAAGATGAGTTGCAGAATATTTATCTGCCGCTGCCATCATTGCGAGGCAAAGCCACACTGGAATCTAATACCGTCTCTATAACTATAGAGTAGTAAAGACTATGAGGCAAATAACAATTCTGTGTGTAGTGTTCCTTATTTTTTATAGTTGTAGTATAAGCGAGACTGTGCATACCACTCAAAAGACCCAAACTGAACGTAAGAATTTGCTAAAGTCTTACGGGGAAATCCGTCGTCAGCAAGACAAACGGACGCATGAATTTACTGTACAAGATCAACTGATTGGCAAATGGAAGTTAGTCAGTCTCACTTATGAAGAAGGAGATGACCTTGAGCCAAAGTTAGCCATCCAAGTCTCGCTTGCTGCATCTACCCGACAACATCTGACGCTTGAGTTCTTTAGGGAGTACGCTCGTTATGGGTATAAGGGCAGGAACGGTACGTTGGAGGTAGAAGGTGATTACAAAATTGATAGCCTACTCTATGGTGAAAAACTATATCCTGTTCTAAAGTTTACGCGTCGCGAAGGTGAAACGATAGAACGTTTTTTATGGGGTGAAGCAGCGAAACGTGAGGAGAGCGATGCGCCATTTTCTCGGTCTCTCATACCAGGGGTCAGTGTCACCTTTTCTCAAGACGAATCTGGTGAGGAATTGTTGCAATTGATACGTTATGGTAGGATGGAGCTGCATCCAGAAGGATGGGTGCGTACTGGAGATATACGTTGTACTTTTCGCAAGCTTAAATAACAGTGCCAACAAATGATTTTATGGGTAAGGTTGCTAAACATTATTCTTTCGGATGCCAAAGGTGTTCCTCAGTAACACCTAATTCTTCCAAAATTGGTGCCAGCAGTGATAGTTCTTCCAACTGCTTTAGGTTATGTGCGTCACTTCCAATCAGTAATTTTACATCTCTTTCCAAACAGAGTTTGTAGAATTCAACAAGGTGCAGTTGATTGTAACGAACCATTTTGGGACTGATTTCTATACCGAGTCCGCGTTGGGAAACGAGATCGAGTTGATAGAGTAACCGCTTCTGTTCAATATTGCGCATCATTTCTTGTCCGAAAGCTGCGATTTCTTCTGCGGAAAACTGGAATACACGTGGGGATAGAAGGAAAGGGTGGACAACTGCATCGGTCAGTGGACATGCAATTGCCGCCTCAAACATATAGATTTCATGGAGTGCGACTCTGCGTGGGTCACGGAAACTTCGGGGTTGTGCGATGCCGCGGAGATGATAGTGATTTGGAGCCATCAGGACATAATCAAAATATGATGCCAAACGGATAGTAATTGAGGTAACCTGATATTCCAACATCTGTGACTCCACGCCAAAGTGGACTTTAATTGCTGGGTCAGCTTCCTTTATTGCTTGTTGTGCGGCTTGAATTGTCTTTACTTTGGATTTGTAACTGTAATCATGATCGGTAATTCCAATTGCTTCTATACCAAGGTCCTGTTGAAATTGAATAATTTTCTTTACACTTAATTCGTTGTCAGCACATCCGGAAAGTTGTGTATGAATGTGATAGTCACAACTGATCATTTCGTACTCCTTCAATCTTTTCAATCCTATAAGAGCGTATCTCATAAATTCAATTTGTCCAAATTCACCGAATCGTTTGTCTGGTAAATCGGGGTTAGAAACCCTCCTACGATTTATGAGATAGGTTGTAGTATTATTGCAAAATATTTGATGTATTGCAAGAAAAAATTGGGGAAGTAGCAAACTTAATACCAAATTAACAAGATTCATTTTTTTTCGGCGGTAGGTGCTGTTCTTTATTTGGCATCTATCAATCCCATTATAAAGGGGGATGTGTCCATCTTGGAATTTTAATATGCGGTTGATGAAACAGATTATACAAAAACCTGAAGATTTTATTGTTGAAGAAGTACCTTTATATGAACCTTCAGGCGTTGGCACACACACATTGTTTGCGATCCGCAAACGGAATATCAGCACTTTAGATGCGATTCGTCAAATTTCACGTGTATGGCAAGTAAGTCCCAGTAGTTTCGGATATGCTGGGTTGAAGGATAAGTATGCGGTCACAACACAAGTCTTATCTGTGGAAGCGATTCCCCCCGAACGAGTGCTAAATATAGAACTACCAGGCATTGATGTTTTGTGGGCAGTGCGACATCCACACAAATTGCGTGTAGGACATTTGCGTGGCAATCGGTTTGAGATCACATTGCGGGATGTTTCTTTAATGGCATTGCCAACTATAGAAGCAAAAATGCGGAAGTTAGCAACTCAAGGCGTTCCAAATCGGTATGGAGCTCAACGGTTTGGTAATAGGCACAATACGCATCTGATAGGCAAAGCGTTAATAAAAGGCAATTGGGATAAAGCAATTGACTACATACTTGAAGATACGTCAACGCAGATCCGTGAACGACTAAGGACTGAGAGAGAACGACACTCTCCAGAAAAGACAATAATGACCATTCCCCATCGGTTGCGCAAGTTGTATCTGTCTGCATATCAAGCGTATCTGTATAATTGCATTTTGGAAAGACGTTCTCCAAATTTAGCAAAACTTCTGGATGGGGATATTGCAATAAAACATGCTAACGGTGCCCCGTTTCTTGTTGAAAATACTACTATAGAACAACCGCGAGCAGATGCGTTTGAGATCAGTCCTTCCGGTCCTATTTTTGGTTACAAAATGCGACAACCAACAGGACAAATGCAGGCGTTGGAGTCTGAACTTCTTGCTGAAGAGATGGTGGAACCCACAGCGTTTCGCAAAGTAGCAGGAATTCAGTTGCCGGGAACACGGCGGTCACTACGCATGCAGATGGAAGTACATCATGTGAAATCTATAGATGATGGATTACAACTTAGCTTTACTCTACCAGCTGGTGGATACGCAACTGTCGTATTAGATGAACTCAGAGATTGTTTTATTTGAGATTTGTATCTATATATTGAAAAACAATAGGAAGTTCAAGGCGGATTTGGCTTCCCGCTTGACCATCGGGGAAAGGCGGATAGGGTTCAGCATTTTGTACTGCAGCGAGTGCTGCATTGTCTAATGCCCGCGACCCCGATGAAATTGAGACCTTTGGATCTCGAATTGTTCCGTCCTTAAGAAGTGTAAAACGGATAGTGGTGCTGGAACCTTCTTCTAAATTCCTAACGTTTGGCGGAAAGCGTTGAACCTCTTTTATCCGTTCACGGACTTTCTGCAGAAATTCTGAAAATGTCTGCTTTGTGCCTTCAAAATTAGCTGTACCCAATCCAAGGTCCTGTGAAACATTTAAATCTACGGTAGCCAAACTTGATCCCATTTCCATTTTCATTGTGAGTCCTGTATTTTCAAATTTTGGCATTTCAAACTTTGGAATAGCAGATACAATTTCCACTTGACGAACTTGCTCCATCATCCCTCTCCTACTTCCGATTGCATTAAGTTGCATACCATCATCAGATGCGAGTTCAGACACAGGCATTGTGAAATCTGCGGGCCCCAAATTTAAGTTTGTATTAGGTGAAATGGCACCTGTTTTTGGGACGAGTACTTCAACGGCTTTCGGACGAGTAGTTTTCTGTGATGGACGTGGAGCAATGGAGCGTTTTGCTTGTTGTGGAGGTTCTTCTACAATAACACTTTGAACCTTATCTTCACTCATCTGCAAAACTGTCTTTTTAACAAACCAAACGCCGAGGATAATTAGTGCTGCAGCGTGTAAGCCAATTGCTGTGCCGAAAGCGAATTTTCTTGCTTTTGCTTTCCACGCCTTGGACGCTTGACGATTTTGACGTTGTGCGTCAACTAAAGTGATAGAAACTTGCGATGCTTTTTCTGCTGCAACACGTCTGGCAACGTTTGGTGCTTTATTGCCTGCGCTGTCGGTGATTTCTATTTTTTTTCTATTACGTTTTCTTCTCTGTTTGCCAGATGTATAATTAGTGAGTGCGTAACTCATTAAGTTTTGTCCTCCCAAATGGTGGAATCATAGCTTTGCGTAAATATTATACCAATTCTAATTAATATTGTCCCATTAAGGAATTTCACTTTTATCCCTGGTTGGAGGTCTCTTTTCGGTAGGAGCGACCTCCCGGTCGCGACCAGAGGTCGCTCCTACCATAACATTTTGACAAATGGTATCTTATTTTATAGAAATGGTATTATATTTCATTTTCGGTGTAAATAGAACACCAAACACTTATTATTGATACAACACATTTTTCTCTTTGATTTATGGTGAGTTGTTGAAATAATTATACATCTCTTCTGTAGGAGCGACCGTGCGGTCGCTCCTACAGAAGAGACCGCACGGTCGCGACCAACAAATCAACGGTATGAATGCCTTATGGCATTCCCCGGGTCGCTCCTACGACTCAAAATGTAAAATTAATTGTAAAATCTACCATAGATGTTAACCATCATCATAACTGAGTAGTTTGTAACGATTTTTCATCATAACAACAGAACCGAGAATTTTCAATTCTGCTTTTTTTCCAGCGGGGTTTTGTAACGTCAAAATGGTTCCACGTAAGAGTTGGAATCCATCATAGTTTTGTGTCGGTTTGTCAAATCGTATATTTACAAAGCTAAGGTTGCGCCCTCCGTATTGGTTGATCCACCTTTTCATTCCGATGTTACATTTTTTATTTAGATTTTCCCAGGCGAAATCGGGTGAAAAACTGCTTTTCGGGAACGCAGGATAAATCCAAGAAAGATATGCCTGTTTTTGTACCCGAAGCTGGTTTAATTTTTCAATATCCTTTTGGTTTATAGCGTCAATGACTGCCAGACCGAGTTGGTCTGGCGAGTCTAGACTGTTCTCCCATACTCGTCGCTCACACCCTATCAAACAGATGCTAAACAGTAGTAATGCAGTTGCAACGTTTGAGAGGTGGCATCGAGCAGAGATCGTGTGACGCTGCTTAATTACGTTCACGAATTGTCCATCCTTGTGTCCAATCATTGGACGGATCTACACCACCGATAAAGTTTACATTGTCAAAGAAACTATCTGAAGGTGGTGCAGCTGGTGTGATTGAACCGGAACCGGAACCTGGTGTAAAGTTTGGGTTATCCTTATTGAAGGGGTCTGCGAGATTTGGGTCTATGACTTCGTTCCCGAGGTCTGTTGCCCAAGCGGCTTCATCAAACCCATCATCGTCCTTTTCATCACCAAAGTTAACATCTCCATTCTCAAAGAAGATACTGTTTTTCACTACTAAATTACCGTTGTTAGCTTGTTCGTGTGATGAAGGGGTATTGACATCCAAACCGGCTTTTTTGAATCCGGTGACGATGAAATTAGCGTACATACCTGCAGCACCTTCACGAATCAACATACCGATGTCACCTTTAGGACCATCAGGATCGCCAACAAGTGTTACATTGAAAATAGTTGGAGCAGATCGGGGTAATGCTTCATTATTATCATCGCTGTTATCGTTTTCAAATCCGTTGTCTGCATCGTCCCCGTATTGCTGTGCGACCCAGAATTGACCTTTTCCTGTCCATCCGTTTGTCCAGTCAAACGAGTCGTCACGTGCTCCTGTGACCAAAGCGTATTTGAGATCAACAGTGCCACCGAACATTTCTATCCCATCATCTTGGTTCATGTGTACTTGAACGTATTCAATTACTGTACCCGAACCGACACCTTGTAAGGCGGTTCCGTTTAGCTCGTTATCCGGGCTAAATTCGATACCTGCGAATTCGACACGTACATATCGAAGGACACCACTGTTGTCATTTGGCTTATCTCCTCCGAATGAACCGGTGTTTCCTTCACCGAAGGCATCAACTTCATGGTTGGTCGGTGCTCTACCGTTAATAATCAAACCACCCCATTGTCCACGTGCGCGCGATCCTTCAGTTTTATCACTTGTCATTATAATAGGTGCATCCGCTGTACCTTCAGCCATAATTTTAGCACCCTGTGAAATTATTAATGTCCCCTGTGTCGTACTCTCACCATATAGCGTAACACCAGGTTCAATTGTAAGTGTGACACCGTCTTGAACCTTCACAGCACCCCGCAATAGATATTCAGTATCCGCAGTAAGCGTTTGGTCCTCAACGATGACACCTTGAACAATAGGGATCTCACTCTCCACTATGTCCCCATCCCCATTGTCGTCTTCTTCATCCTCGCCGCATCCGATAATAGCAATGGATAACCCAATAGTGAATATGACCATTAGTTGGAACAACCAATTTATTTTGCCATGTCTCCAAAAGGACTTAAGGCTTGAAGCAATATTTGACATTAGTTTTACGAAGCTCCTTTTTGTTTTTACCTCACCCGATATGAGAGTGAGTCGTTATGATTACGACAGAAATTTCCTTCAGATTTCTTGTCGATGTTTTAAGTTTCTTACAAGTTAAAATACTCAATAATTGTTGCAAAATACTAACGATATTGTGACTTTTTATATTAACTACTATACATCTACTCTTGTCAAACATTGAATAGTTTTTGTTTGACAACGAATTTTAGGTAAACTGTTATTCTGATTAAAGGTTATAACTGATTCCGAATGAAAACGATCTACCATTTTTATAAATGACAGATGTAGCTTCTCCTTGTTTATAGTGAACATCTGGATCCAACAAGTTTTTTGCAGAGAAGCTGAATTTGTATGAGTCTGCGACTATTCGGCTAAAACTTAGGTCTAATTCACCACGCGGTTGTTCGTAAACATCTGGTGCCCCGTGGTTACCTACATCGGCGAGTCGTCGACCATAGATATTATATGCAATTGAACCTGAAAGACCCCAAATTGGTTCTTCATATCCTAAGGAAACATTTATTATATAGGGGCACTGTCCTTGCAATGGTCGTTCATCAGAGGTTTGAATACCAATATCTTCCGGGAGTACGACCCTTGAGGTGATAAATGCAGCATTTGTATTGATTGAAAAAGAACGTAATAATGGAGAGACGACACTTAGGTTTTGTCGTGCTTCAAGTTCCAACCCGTAATTGTGAGCGGCTTCTGCGTTTTCAAAAGTAATAAGGACTTCCGCGGTTGGTTGTATAATCTGCTCAATAGGTTTTTTGAAATTCTTATAGAATGCGCTCACAGCAACAACCCCACCAGCGGAAGTATCTGGGAAAACTTCCCATCGAAAATCAAGATTGTCAATTAATGTCCGTTCTAAGTCAGGATTTCCGAGCACAGTCCTTCCACCGACAAAGTCAGTATAATCAAAGGGTGCAAGTTCTCTTAAATCTGGACGCGTGACAGTGCGTGAATAGGCTAAACGTAAATTCATCCGTTCCGCCAACCTATAAGTTAAATTGAGTCCGGGTAATAGGTCAAGTGTATTCAAATTTGCTTCTATAGGTGTGGCATCAGGTGTGAACGGGTCAAAACTGATGAGTGCTTGATTGGAGGATTCCAATCTCAGACCGCTCATCAATTGCCACTTTTTAGTCAAGGATGTGTCAAACATAAGGTAACTGGAGTAGATAAAGTGGTCTGCAGAATAGTTATCTGTTTCACGAGTAGATTCGCGTAATTCAAAAACACGAGGTGCAATGTTATTTGTTTCAAATAGTTGTTCAGGAGGAGATGATAGCGTAACACCTTTTGCTTCTATGTTATCTGAAGGCTGAAATCTGAATCTCCGGACATCAAAAGCACGGTCTCTATACCGAACAAGTCCTCCTAATTTTATGTAGCCCTCTAATTTGAACAACATAGGTAGCGTTAGATCTATTCGGGAGTTATAGTCATTATCTTCCAAGTTAAAGAAAAATCGACTGCCGCTATGTGTAATATCTCGAAATGTATATAACTGCATTGGGTTCCCGTCGGAATCTGTAACTATGTTCCCATTTTCATCTGTTACTAATCCAGTATCTTCATAGATTGTTTCACGTGTATCAGGTTCATTTCGCGCGGCACGAGAATAAGTAAGTCTCCATTCTAATGATACGTCAGGTTGATTTGTTCCTTCTTCAATAGTTGTGTTATTAGATTCTGGATTTTCATTCATAGAAACGTTCTCTATTTCTGGGGTGCTGAAATAAAAACTGTGTGAACCAGCTAATTGTCCTGAGAAAAGTTGCCGTTCAACATATCGTAGTCTTGCGCTACGCATATCTGTGTTTCGGTCTTGGTTGAATCCTTCCCAAGTTCGGGTTTGGTCTTCTGCTGTGTGTGTCGTAAGTGTACGAAGACTCAACCGATGATCTTTTGATAAGCGTAGACTTGTATTCACAACACTACCCCAGTCGACTTCATGATTGCTCTGCTCTACACGGTAATTGGTTTTTGTCGTGAGAATTTCGTTTAATCCTATACCAAAATCCCGTCGTTCTTGTTGATTGTAACTATGGCTATTGCCGTAAGAGATCACACCGAGATAACCTAACTGTTTACCTAATAAAGTACTGCTATTACCTATACTGAATTTGTAACCTTGATTTACGGGAACAACAAAGCGTTCTGCGGACCAGACATTTGAGAAAGCGCGCCCAAAATCTTGTATCTCCGCTGCTGTATAACCTCTTGTCGTGAAACGCCCGCGTTCTCTAATAGGAATGTCCGCGGGTTGTTCTTGAATTAAATCTGGTAAATCGCGAGAACCGTCATCAAAACCCAAAAAGTCAAGATTTCCTCCGGGGTAGGTCAAACCTTCTGTACCAGTCGTTTGTGTATTAAAACCGGCAGATAATGACAGCGACATCGTCAAAGCTTCGGGGAAGTCTTTTGTGAATACTTGCACAGAACCACCAGCAAAACCACCCGGTTGGTCAGGTGAAAACGTCTTCACAGTTTGCAGACTTGAAAGCAGACTTGCTGGGAAGATGTCCATCGGGACAACCCGACGATTCGGTTCTGGACTCGGTATCTCAACGTTGTTGAGAAGCGTATTACTATAACGTTCACCTAACCCACGAACAAATACGTACTTACCACCAACAATACTGACACCAGTGACACGTCTGATTGCTTGCGCAGCCGAGGCATCTGGTAAACGACTGATCTCCTCAGTACTGATGCTATCCTCAATACGGGAACTACGTCTCCGTTTTTCAAGTAGACCTCGTTCCCCAGATTGACTCAACCGAACTCTCATATTGATCGCATCTAACTTAACTATTTGGGGTTTAAGCGTGACCTGTAACGGTTCCGATAAACCTTCAGCGTTGATTTTTATATCGGACAGAACCGAAGTGTTGTAGAAGGGGGCAGATACCTGAAATGTATAAGTCCCAGCAGGCAATTCCAATGCAAAAGCACCAGTTTCATCAGAAACTGTCTTGATGTTTGTGTCTACAACCTGTATGGTTACATTCGGAAGCGGTGAGTCGGAATCGCTATCTATTACAACACCTGTAATTTTTATGGTCTGTTGTGTTTCCTGAGCAGCTGCATCACTAACTAAGATGAAGCACATTCCGAATGTAATAAATAACAATCCTATGTAAAGGATTTTCATTTTTCCTCTCATTTTATATTTGTTGGTCTAAGAAAATTTCTTTTATTCTCAATACAATTTCTTCAATGATAGTATTATTTTAACTTTAGAATGATACAAAATTGTGATATTTTTTTGGCGAATACAAGAAATTATTTTTTTCTTGTATCTAACCATAAAAACCTGCAATAATTAACCCCGTAACAGTATTAATTTTCTTATGTGGAAAGCCAATTTTATGTCTGCAGAATTGCTAAGAAAAAGCACACATCTTTTGGGATTACTCATTCCCATACTTTACTTCTTTTTGGATAAGTCCCTCATGTTGGTCATCGTAGGAAGTTTAACTTGTATCGCTTTATGTGTAGAATTAGCAAAGTGGTTATTTCCGCCTTTCCGAAATCTTTTTTATCAGTATCTATCTATCCTGTTACGTTCACACGAGAAAGAAGGTGCTATAACTGGGGCGACCTACTATATCACAGCAACGTTAATCAGTATTTTCGTCTTTGAAGCATCTATTGCCATTGCTTGCTTATTTTTTATTGGATTAGGGGATACTGCAGCCGCATTAGTCGGGGGTCAATGGGGGAACACAAAGTTAATAGGAAAAAAGAGTTTAGAAGGAAGTGTTGCTTGCTTTACGGTCTGCGGCATTACAGCTCTTTTTTTGCTGAACCCAATTGTCGGTCTTATTGGTGCGTTTGTTGCAACCCTTGCTGAACTTTTACCCCTCCGAATAAATGACAACCTGACAGTACCACTTATTTCTGGTGCTGTGATGCAGCTCATGATAAATTATCTGCCACTATAATGGGCATCTACGAAGTTGTGATTTTATTCTACAATTAAACTTTCACAAGGGTGTGTAAAGTTTTTGGC
>JAAXHO010000247.1 GCA_012270795.1 Candidatus Poribacteria bacterium | reverse complement strand
GAAAAAACCGTACCGTACGGTACGGTTTTTAAATTAGAAAATTCTTATGAAACTTAAAAAAATACACAAAGAATTTGCAGTTATTCCTCACACAAAAAGGAGTAAAACATAAGCATAGATTATATACATGGTTTCTATTATTCTCAAAACAGAAAACACAACACAAAAAAACGAAAAAAAGCCATTTAGTTGTTTTTTTCAAAATTCCGCAAATTCATAAAACCTTCATTAACCCATACCACGACACGATCGATAACACTTATAAAAAAACACGAAAAACACGAAAAAAACAACTAAAAATTCCAGAATTAGGACAGGATACACAACTTGACAATTGAATACCTTTGTTTACACACCCATTTTGATGGATATTGCTTAAATTATGTGTTATAATATCACCTAAAATTTACACAAAATGGAAAATATTGATGATACCTAAATATCCAAAATCACGCACGCCTACCGAATACTTAACAAGGTAAAATAGAACACATTAATTCAATACGCTACAATTTCCCACAGTGTGTTTTGACATTTTTATGCAAACCTACTGTACGAAAAGGAGAAAATACACCAATGAAGCCAACAATCATGATTCTTGGCACTTATCACATGGACAACCCAGGAGCGGATGCTGTCAACTTTGAAGCAGATGATGCGTTGGCACCTAAAAGGCAGCGTGAACTTCAGCAACTTGTCAAACAACTCACGCGATTTAACCCGACTAAAATAGCCGTTGAGGCAGATACCAGCCTTGACGATGAGGTCAACGCTGAGTACCAAGATTATCTAAATGGAATATATAAACCGGGACGAAGTGAAGGCGACCAAGTCAGTTTACCATTGGCAAAAGAGATGCAACATCCGAAGATTTACTGTGTTGACTGGTTCGGGAGATCAGACAAGGAAAAAATAGTGGACGTTGATGCTTTTGCAAAGACGCATAATCAAAGCAGATTGCTGGAAAAAGCAGATACAAGGCTTCAATCTATAGTACAAAAACCGCTCGCTACCCTCACGGAGCTCCAAAAAACTGGGAGTGTGATCGATATGCTCCATTTTCTCAATCAGGAAGAAACCATTCGTGTTATACATGAGATTAACACGCTTCCACAGTTCACACTCGCCCAAATCGGTATAGCAGACCAATATATCGGATTGGATTGGTTATTGGGATGGTACGAGAGAAATCTCAAAATCTTTGTGAACCTGACACGCATTACCGAATCTGACGACGATCGTATTCTGTTGATTATCGGTGCCGGACATGTCTATCTGGTACAGCATTTTCTTGAGGAGTCTGGAGATTATGTTGTAGAAAGTCCACTAAAATATCTGAAATTGAAGGACGCTAATTGATGAAATAACTGAAACTCATATTTTCTTCGTAATCGCATTTTATGCAACCCTGCCGCTTCTATAACCTATCTTAACATTATGCTATCTTAACATTATGAAAGACAGAATGTTTTTGGAGCTGACGCATGAAAAACGATGACGCACAATTGATACAACGCACATTGGCAGGTGACCAATCTGCTTTCAACACACTTGTGCAAAAATACCAAAAGCCGGTCCACGCTTATGTCTGGCGAAAAATTGGCGACTTCCACACTGCTGAAGAAATCACACAAGATATATTCCTGAGAGTTTACGAAAAACTCCATACTCTAAAAGACCCGAATAAATTTGTGGGATGGCTCTACGTGATCGCAGCTCGCCACTGCTTCGCTTGGCTAAAAAAGAAGCGGATTCCAATGAAATCATTAGATGCAATGCCAACAGAGGAATTAGAGGATCTGGCTTATACACAGCACCACGAAAATCAGCAAAAAGAGATTGCAAGTGAACGACAACGCGACGTTGTCAAACACCTCCTTCAGAAGTTGCCCGAAAGTGAGCGAACCACTATAACGTTACACTACCTTGATGACATGACATGTGAAGATATTAGTCAATATATGGGAGTGTCAACGAACACGGTCAAGAGTCGGCTCCACCGTGCAAGAAAACGGCTACTGAAGCAGGAACATGTAATTCACGAGATTTGGAGTGGTGCCAAAGGAGATATTATGTCTGTTAAATTGGAAGATATTCGCAGCAAATTTGATAAATATATGGAAAAGGTGGAATCCTATCCCCTTACTCAGAATGATATCCTTTCTGGTGAAGAAATCCTTAAAGAGGCTTATGACGAGGTGGAAGAAGCACTCAAGAGTGAAATCACAAAAGAGTTGGTGCATTTTGCTCACAAAAGAGTTGGTGCATTTTGCTGTGGATGATATTTACGCACATTATGGAAAAATCGGAATGGAGAGTCGGGTTGCGCTACTTCAAAAATATCAAGACAACGCACCAAGTGATGATGAACGGTTCTGGGCACATCAGAGCTTAGTGAATAGTCTATCTTGTTTGGAGAAAAACCAAGAAACTACTGAAGAGCATACACGGCTTTACCGTTGGACATGCAAGAACATGTCAGATAAACATGTGTTGGAGGTAATGTCTAACTTAAATGCAGCCAATTGTTGGAAGGATGATGGACGAATCGATGAATGGATTCAACTCTATGACGAGGCATCTGAACGTCTTGATAATTCTAAAGTCAGTGACTACTCACGCTGCGATTTCCTGCAAATCGGCGCAGAGGTACTACGACACAATGAACGGTTTGACGAAGCACTTCTTGGTTTAGAAAAGTTAGAACAGTCTAACAAAGATCAGGATTGGGAACATTATTTCCGATTCTGGTTGCTATCAGAACCAATAAGATCTTGATATACAGCAAACAAGAGGACTGGAACCGTTTTGACCCAGTGTTCGTGGACCTCAATAAGTTTATCGAATTGGAAGTCGAAAAACATCAAGCCGGTTATCCTGTCAATACTGGTGATCTAATCTGGGCTGCTCATGACTTCGGTTGCTGCCTCGTCTGGTCAAAGAAGTATGAGGAGGCAAAACGTTTCCTAAAGACCTCTCTTGATCTGCAAAACAAGAACGATTGGGCATATTTCATGTTGGCAGTCGCAATCTGGGAAACTGAGAAAGATAGAGAGAAGACTCTGCACAATTTGAAACTTGCTTCAAACTACATCGGAAATTATTGGAATGAAGCGAGATACTACCCTGCCTTCCTTGAAACACCTGAATTTGAAGATGTAAAGGACGATAAAGAGTTTCTGAATGTCCTGGGACAGAAGTAGGATAAATATTCTCGTTATCCATACTTACATTCAGTGTTGATTCTCCGCAAATTGACGGCTATGGGTATCGTCTACGCTCTACCCATAGCCGTCAATTTATGAATATATACCATTTCTAAAAAATATTGTCTGATTAAGGAATTCCACTATTATTGCTGGTTGGGGTGCCTCTCTTCGGTAGGAGCGACCTCCTGGTCGCGACCCGGGGAATGCCATTGGGCGAATGCGCTTGGTAGAATACGTGTGTGGTATTCTACATGATTCGCCATGATTCATGCCGTTGATTTGGAGGTCGCTCCTACCTGTGAAAGTGTGCAATTAATTCCATAATTTACCATAATAAAATTATCTTAAGTCTGAGTATCCTCCAACGCTTTAATTCCGGGCCAATCCCGCCACATGTCTTCATTCGGTGGTTCTTCTTGGGTTTCTGACAACTCAGTTTTTCTAAAGTCGTACAGGACCGCTTGCCGTATCTGCCTGGAATAGTTATGTCCCGCAGCATGTCCGATCCGATGATGCCAAAAGACAATATCCTCTGCATTGCCGTAACATTCAACGCCAGGTTCTCTACTAAGCCTTTCTCTATCAACATCATATTGAGGTGTCGGTTCGTTCTTGTATTGCGATTTATAGTCGTAATAGAAGATTTTATGACTACCAGGCCACACAGTAAAACCTCCCCCTTCAGGTGGCACGTCATCAATATAACCGACAACACCGAGATGGAACGGATGTGCATCTACATGGCATCCACTTGATTTCTTCGGTACATCTCCATAGGGGAGTGTGCAATAGATTCCACGTATGTGTTTGGGTTCCACAAGATTCCCTTCACCTAAGAACTGTTCCGCCATGTGCCAGACATTTGGATCGGTAGCGAGTAATTTTACCATCCAATCTTCCCCGCCGGGTTCTCGGAAATTCCATCTGAAACCTTTTCGTCTATTAGAATTATCTTCGTTTTCTTCTTCTGGTTTGAAGGGCCCCACCCATGTATCTGGGTCCTCGCGGTGTCTTCCCTCTGGTGCACCTTCCCATAGTTTTGTTCGGGCGCGTTCCATTAGGTCTGGGTTTAGGACGTTGCGTTTCACTAAATAACCTTCATTCTTGAAAAACTCAATGTTATCTTGCGTAAGTTCAACCATATTCTCCTCCTATTTTTAAAAATAATAACATTTCTAATTGATTATATTCATTAGCGTTTTTTTATAAAAACAGGACCTACGCATTTTCTCTTAAAGTCCCCTTGGTAAGCGGGAAGGGTTCCCATGGTGATAGCGTCCGGGAGAGTGGGGTAAATAACTAAAATAATTACCTTTAAACCCCTTATCAAGGGGGAATGCGTCTGTCCTGAATGTAATACCGACATAATTTTTAGGTTGATATTTTGGAAATTAATATTATAATTTAGTGACGTTCAGTTAAACATAAACAACACAACATTCGGTTTGACGAAAATATAAGGGTTTTTCACGCATGATAAGGTTTTCAATCCCGAGAACACAAACCGAATGTCAAATACGAAGGATCTGAGCATCGGCAAAGGCGCGGATCCGACACTCTCAGGTTAGTTGAATAGATTCCTACGAAATCCTGATCTGTTTCACATTTTTCATTGAGTTATTGTGGGTGTGAACGCACACCAACCCCAAAATGTTAATGTAATATCAACATAACGCTTATTATTCAGAACGGACGCATTTCCTCTTAAAGTCCCCTTGATAAGGGGTTTAGGGGAAATGTGTCCGTCCTGAAAAAATGAAAATCCCGTTATTTTTTCTATCCTTGTTGTGGAATAAGCGTGAAGTATCTCTGTTATTTTTATCTGCTTTTTACTGTCGCTAAATTCTTATCTGTTTGTTATATAGGTGTATTTCATTATTGCATGAATAGTGGTGTGAAGTCAAATAAAAATAGAAATAAGAAAAACTGAATGATACCAAAAAAATAAAAAATTTTATATTGTTTTGAGAGGTATTCCCACAATTCGCATTCATTAAGGTTACAAAGCATAAAACCTCAAATGGCAGATAAAGGGGCTGCCTATGAATGAAAGCGTAAAATTGTGGAATGATGAACAACATCATACTCGGAACGCGGAATTAGTCTACCAAATTCTTCAATCTAACGATAAACAGGTTATCAAGTTTGCTAAAACTGAGTTTTACACCTCAAACAGAATGAACGAGGTTCTACGCGAAAAACTTCAACAAACAATTAAGGAATTACCTGAATTAGAACAGAGCATACTACTCCTGCAATGCGCTGGTAAGAGTTACGATGAAATTGCTGAGGAATTACGCGATGCTTTCCCTTCATTAAAACCTTCCTCCGTGCGGAATCGGTTGTCACGTGTGAAGAAAATTTTGAGGGAATGGGCTGCAGCTTGGGAACAAGCTTATGCTGAAGGACATGACCTGAATTTCTCCGAGTTCATGGAGAAGCAAAAGAAAAAGAGATAGTTTATTTTGTGGTTGATTTTGACTTTAGACAATGTGTATAATTAAGGCAATTACTGCCTCCTATATACCTATAGTGTTTTCACCTGCGAAAAAGCTGGTAAGTTTGATTTGAATGAATTCACATAAGGAGGTACATAATGGAACATCTCAAACAGCAATGCTGGTATAAAGTGATGGTCTACTCGTTTGTAATTATTTACGTAGGAAGTTTTGTTCTGTTCGGTTCTATCAAAACTCTGAATGCTACAAAGACACAGATGGACTGCCCAGGTCTTTCAAAACCTGATTGTATAATGGAAAAACAGGATCCATCCTATCCAAAATTAATAGTGCCGCCCTGCACGCGAAAGACAGGGGAATAAAGGAGAACTCACATGAAATTCTTTAAAAACAATTGGTATTGGATACTCGGTATCGTTATCGGTTTGGGTATTAGCAGCATCATTTTGGCACGACGCAATCAGCAGGTAGCACCCGCACCTGATATTGCAGAGCATGCGCAGGATAGTATCAAGCCGCAGCCTCGCAGGGTAGTATCCGGAGGTTCTCAACTCAATGGTGAGAGGTCTCCAAAGCCGCATACTACTCGGTCTAAAATAGATACTTTTCGACCAAAAGTGGATATCTCTACGTTGAAAAATCTTGAGACTATGCGCCTGCCCCATGACGATATTATAGAGCCTTCCCCACCACTTCCGGAAGATGTCCTAAAACGTCGCAATCTTATGCTACAAGAGTTAGCAAATTCTGGTAAACTTTTTGAAAGACGCGATAGCGGTCCGGTACTGTCCGAGGAAGCATCCCAAATAGAACTTAAAGCACTCACGGGAGATATGAATCAAGAGGATGCTGTTGCCTTTTTGGAAAAGCATGGTATCTATAATGAGGCTATCTTAAACCGCATTTCCCCACACCGGGCATTTAAATATCTAAAGACAATACGTGCAAGTTATAGGGACGTTAATGCTTATGCTGAAAAAGCACTCGCGGAAAACCCTAACGACTCTGAAGCAAAAAAGCATTTACTTCTTTATGAAGCGGACAATGCGAAAGCTGCTGAAGGTTATCGAGAAATTCTTGCTAAAGAACCAAATAATATTTCCGCAATGCTAAGTTTAGCCTATCGTACCCATTATGACGATCCGGAAGAGGCTCTTAAAACGCTTAGTAAAGTACACAAACTTGATCCTACCCGCGGATTTGGACATATAGGTCTTGCATACGAACGCCTCGGCGATGTCAAAACCGCATGGATCTATTATAGGAAATATCTATCATCTGGAGGACAAGATCAGTTAATTGATATACATATGCGCGCTGTTGAAAGGGGTGAATCGCGTTATTCCCCAATTCATTTAGAACGTCAAACGATTCCTCAAATTGACAAAGAACAGATAGATATAGATAAGGGAGCTGTCATCCCTGAAGAAACACCTACCCATGTTACTGAAGAAATGCCTTGGTTCCCGGAACTGCCCTCTTTAGAACCGCAGCCGTTGGAAAAGCAACCGCTAAACAAGGAAGATCAAAAGGCAGCGCGTGCTGAAGTCGCACGTGCAGAATTTCAACGTCAACAGGAAGCCGCGCAACGAGAATTCAACGAATTCCTTAAGTGGGTAGAAAGTATTATGAATGAAGAATCCCCGATTGACACTAATAACTTCCTTACCAAGCAACTTGAAGCACACCTCAAAGGTGGAAAAACAACGGTGGAACCCGAACGTATCGTCCGCGCATTTGAAATGATCGAACGCTACGGTGGAATAAAAGGTCTCCAACGTCTGAAGGAAAAAGACCCTGAACTTGCAGCAGAGGTGGAACGTCTTATGAAGGAAAAACAGCAACCGCCTCGCCGCAACAATCCACAAAACAAAAAATGAAGAAAGACGATGTTAAAAACCATTACGTCCATACCGTTTCATAATTTTTCTCAACTGATCCAGCGGAATCGCAGGCATTGTTCTGCCGTTCCGGCCCGTCGTGGTTGTTGCCATTGTCATTGAGTTGATTATAGCCTCCTCAGTTGCTTCAATGGCAGCTTGAAATAGTGAACTCAATTGTCTGTTGACAACCATCTGAATCTGGAAGGTGCCGTTTTCAGTGTTGCTTGGAAATACATTAGCTGTGGAAAAGGCAATAACAAACTCACCACTGCTATCAGTACTCGGCGTTCCTGTACGGGCAAGACCGTGTGTTGCCCGCATTGCTAACTGTTTCAACTGCCGATGTGACATCGGTGAGTCTGTTGCGATAACGATAATAAACGAACCATCCCTCCCCGGTTTCATCTGATCATCTTCTAACGCTTTTCCAACCGGCACACCGTCTATCCGCAATTGGTGTCTTCTTCCTCCGTTAGAGTTTACCAACACACCGACTTTCCAACCCCCTCTATTTTGGGGTAGGACCCGCGAAGCCGTGCCGATACCAGCTTTGAATCCATAACAACGCATACCTGTACCACCACCCACACAACCTTCAGCAACTTTACCAGATTTTGCATCTTCTATTGCTTTGATGGCATGTTCAGGTTTAACATGTAAACCGCTGATGTCGTTCAATCCACCATCATAACATTCAGCAACAATCGGCAAAATTATGTTGTCGTTAGGATACCGTTTGACAATATACCGCACAACGCCATCATGAACAGCACCAACACTCAAAGTATTTGTCAGCAATATAGGTGATTCAATCCAACCTGCTTGATTTATTCGTGCAATTCCGGTTGCTTCACCGTTACCATGTATAGTGTGTGCTGCACCGAAATAACGTCTTTTCCATATATCATCGTAAGGAAGAATCGCTGTTACACCTGTGCGAATAGACGCACCCTCGTTCAAAGTAACGTGACCTACCTTGACACCTTCAACATCAGTGATTGCGTTAAATTCTCCAGTAGGCAATGTACCAATGTTGATACCCAGTTCGCGTGCACGTAACCGAGTAGTTTTAGTTTCCTGTGCTGATGTTAGATACGCGATATATGACAGTAAACAGCAAAATGACAAAATAATGATAATTTTGGAACATAATGTCAAGTGTAAGGTTTTTCTAACATTCACAATTTTGTGTATGATGTCACTTATATTCATGTATTGAGTTGCTCCCTATAAATTGTGCGAATTCGGTTAAAAATGTCTATATATTGAGGAGAACGATAATCTGGATATGTCCATTCCCACGGTTGAAAGGTCTTCTTATAATATCGGAGTGTTATCTCAGCGTAGATGCCATCACCAAGATAGATACGGTGTGCGTGGTCTTTCGTTGACGCAAGCACTAATTTAGCCAGGCAAATATAACCTACATCTAAGTTAACCCGTCTGTATGTGGTCTCCTCTTTGAGAAATACTTGCTCCAGTTGATTGGTAAACTGCTTTTTTTCTGCTAAAGTTCCCGCATCAATCAAGTTCTCAAAACTGATAAACTGCCGTTTTATCTCATCACCCATTTCTTTTTCGTAGTAGGTTGTCCATGTGAACGGAAAGATTTCAGTCCTGTAATCAATTGGACCAAATTGATGAGTAAGGTGTTGATAAACAGTTGGTAAGATTTTAGGTTCTGCTGTGAGTACACCGATTATTGCTTTGACAGGTAACTGTTCAATAATTGTTCCCATAGGACACATAGCCCGATAGTTTAATTTTGTTATTTGTATCGTTTAGAATTAATTACAGCAATTTTGGCGATATAACATCAAAAAATTGAAGTAAAGTAAAATATTTTTACATTTTTTCTTGACAAATATATAAGTATTAATGTATAATAACACGTTAAGTTTTTGGGTAGTTGCTAAAGCGTAGGCATTGTAATTTCTTTTATGAGAAGTATACATCTTCTTCAAAAAAGAGGCAACTGTTTTTGTATCATGACAGTGAAAACAATTTTCTGATGTGTACAGGATGTAATCAAGTACTTTGCATGCCTTTCAGTCGGGTCTGTGAAGTCAAGTGGTTTGTCGCGCCGACTCCTGATAAGTAGAAAAGTTAGTAGAAATATATGTACCTAACTATTACCATTGTTGTGCTGCAAACCCATCTCCCAGTCAGTTTACATTCACAAAAATAGTTTCTATAAATCAACCCATAAGAAACCAAATTGTCAGTTGGTTAGACAATTTAGGTATCTGTAAAGACAAACCCAATTAGTCTGTGTCAACTCTTAAATTTACAATCCCCGCAATTAAATTAGTAATATTCAATCTTCAACGAGTTCATACTTTTTGTGACGACAAGGTGAAATGAACCACAATTGTTGGTTGCGAGAAATAGTCTATCATCTGCTACTCACAATCCAACATAATACCGTCCTGTGCCAAGAAAACTGTTTGGTCAATTTAATAGCAGATTGAAATAGCATTGAGGCCTTTTTCATAAAAAAAGCATTCTTTTACAAACAGATTTACCATAGTTGTTTCCTAAAACAAAATCATCAACTTGTCCAATAAAAGAAGTACAAGCGTACGAAACTTCAAACCGCCAACATACCGAGCAAGGTGAAAACTATGCCCCAAAATAAAAATACGAATGGAAGACCGGTTGCGTTACGACAACGCACCTCCTTTTCAAAAACCTCTTCGGTCATTGAACTGCCCAATCTAATCGAGACTCAAAAACGTTCTTATGCAGCATTTATGCAACGCAACGTCGCAGAAAACGAACGCGAATCAGTAGGTCTACAAGCACTGTTCAAAGAAGTTTTTCCAATATATGATTTCAAAGAGACAACAAGTCTTGAATTTGTCAGTTATACTTTGAGTCCACCGACACACGACCTAACGGATTGTCAGGCACGCGGTTTGAATTATCAAGTCAGGTTACAAGCACGGTTAATGTGTGTTGAACGTGAGAAAGATGAAGACACAGGCCAAACACGGGTGCTCGATATTACCGAATCCGATGTCTATCTGGGAGATATACCCCTGATGACTGAAAATGGAACTTTTATCATCAACGGATCGGAACGTGTCATTGTTAATCAGTTACAACGATCCCCCGGTGTCATTTTCCTTGATAAATCCAGTGCAACAAGTATTCAGAAACTACCTACAGGACAAATTATCCCATACCGTGGTGCCTGGATAGAGTTCGAATTTGATTCAAAAGACTGTATTCACGTCCGATTGGATCGCAAAAAGAAAATATTGGCAACAGTGCTCTTACGAGCCCTCGGTTGGGAAACTGACGCAGATATACTACGACTGTTCAGCAATACTGAAAACGTTAAAATGACTCAGGATGTAATAGGACGCATCGTCGTCGAACCTCTTATTGATAAAGAAACGGGTGAGGTCCTCCTTGAATCAAACACGAAGTTGTCAGAAATAGAATTTGACAGACTGACTGAAGCAAAAGTGAAAGAGATTGAGGTATTAGTCGAGACAGATGAACAAGAATTGAGATATCTACGAAATACACTTTCACGCGACACTGTAAAAGCCTATGCAGGTGGAACATTACAAGAAGGTGCACTGCTCGAGATTTTTCGAACGCTTCGTCCAGGTGATGCACCGACACGCGAAGCAGCAGCAACCTGTTTAGAACGCCTCTTTTTTGATGGAGCACGTTACGACTTAGGCACCGTCGGTAGATACAAACTCAACTCACAACTCGCTGATTCAAACGTATACCTTGATGAATCTGGAGAACTACCATCAGAAGACATTCGTGTGCTACGCCCAGAAGATATTGCTGCTACCTTACAACACCTAATGGATATACGAAATGGTCTTAGATTAGTAGATGATCTTGACCATCTCGGTAACAGGCGTGTACGTGTCATCGGGGAACTTCTTGAGAATCAATTCAGAATCGCTCTACTGCAGATACGTCGCGCAGCACGTGAAAAATTGAGTTCAACATCGGATGCACAACTGAAAAGTCCAAAGAACTTAGTGAATCCCAAACCTTTGATGATGTCACTTCGTGAGTTTTTCGGTTCCAACCAACTCTCCCAATTTATGCAGCAGATAAATCCGTTAGACGAACTTACGCACAAACGTAGGATTTCAGCTATCGGACCTGGAGGTCTACACAGGGATAGAGCAACAGCAGCGGTCCGTGATGTGCACCGTACACACTATGGACGTGTCTGTCCATTAGAAACCCCTGAAGGCCCCTCTATTGGTCTCATAGTGTCGTTAGCGACTTTTGCGCGTGTTAATCCGTACGGCTTTTTAGAAACTCCATATCGTGCAGTACGAAAAGGAAAAATCACTAAAGATGTTGAGTTTCTAACAGCGGATGCTGAGGATAGATATCACATCGCTCCTGCTGACTCTATCTCTCCCAGAAATAAATTAGCTACTCTTCGGAGCAGAAAAGGTGAGGAGATCATAGAGTGCGATCTCAATGAGATAGACTACATTGGGGTTGCACCACAACAGATTGTCGGTGTCTCTGCTGCACTTGTTCCTTTTTTAGAACATGAAGATGCAAACCGCGCACTGATGGGGGCTAACCACCAACGACAAGCAGTACCACTAATATGTCCAGAAGCACCTTGGGTCGGCACAGGTATGGAACACCGTGCTGCGCGAGACGCTAACGCAATGGTGGTTGCACAAAGAGGTGGTGTCGTTTCCAGTGTTGACGCAAAAGAGATACTCATCCGTACTGGACAAGCACTGCATCTGGAAGAGGGTGAACACACCTTTAGTGAAATGGGATACGATGTATATAAACTTAAAAACTTCAAACGGAGTAATAGCGGAACATGTATACATCAGCGACCCCGTGTAAATATCGGAGACGTAGTAGAAGCTGGGGATGTTATTGCGGATGGTACTGCTACCGAAGGGGGTGAACTTGCACTTGGTAGAAATATCCTTTGTGCATATATGCCGTGGGGTGGACATAACTTTGAGGACTCAATCCTTATCAGTGAATCGCTTATCAAAAATGATACGTTTACCTCTATCCATATAGAAGAATTTGAAGTTGCAGCCAGACAAACGAAGATGGGCGATGAGGAAATTACGAGAGATATTCCGAACATGTCCGCACGCAGTCTGGCACAACTTGATGATGAGGGAATCATCCGTGTTGGGAGTGTCGTTGGCACAGGGAGCATCCTCGTTGGCAAAATCTCACCTAAAGGTGAAAGTGAATATGGACCAGAAGAGAAATTACTACGAGCAATCTTCGGTGAAAAAGTCAAAGAGGTAAAAGATGCATCTGCTTACACCCGACCTGGTGTAGAAGGCGTTGTCATTGACGTTAAAGTCTTCTCACGACATACTTCACCGAACAGTGAGAAAACCGCATGGCGGCAAGAAGCGTTACGCAAACAAATTGAGCAAACCTGGAAAGAACAGCGCGATCAGGTCACAGAACGTTTGCTTGAAGAACTACGCGAAACCTTAACTAACAAAGAACTTGCATATCCAACAACTTTTGACATTGATAATAGCGATGACACAGAAGAAAACACAGAATCAGCAAAGCAGCTGCAAGCAGGTGATGTCTTGACGCGTGAATATCTAGATACGCTTTCACAAAACGAACTTGAAACATTGCAGATTACTGATCCAGATGCAACATCATATATCAAAAGTCTTCATGAACTTGCAACTGGTAGAATCAATGCATATACAGCGGAAAAAGAAGATGCATTGGAGAAACTAGAAGCAGGTGAAGAATTAAAACCTGGCGTTCTAAAACTTGTTAAAGTCTATGTCGCAAGTCGTCGTCCAATATCTATCGGGGACAAAATGGCTGGACGATATGGAAACAAAGGTGTTGTCGCAAAGATCCTACCCGAAGAAGACATGCCCTATCTACCTGACGGTACACCCGTGGATATTGTCTTAAACCCCCTCGGTGTACCTTCTCGGATGAACGTCGGTCAAATCCTTGAGATACACTTGGGTTTAGCATGTCAGCAACTCGGATTATATGTGTCATCTCCCGTATTCGACGGTGCAACAGAAGAAGAAGTGTTTGATATGTTAGCAAAAACCGATTTACCCAATAACGTCAAACAAACCGGTAAAAGCGTCCTCTTTGATGGTAGAACTGGTGAACCGTTCGGACAGGAAGTGACTGTCGGGCACGTGTATTTCCTCAAGTTGAATCACCTTGTAGCAGATAAGATGCACGCACGATCAACCGGTCCTTATTCCTTAGTGACGCAACAACCCCTCGGTGGAAAAGCACAGCACGGCGGACAACGACTCGGTGAAATGGAGGTATGGGCACTGGAAGCATACGGGGCAGCACATACACTTCAGGAAATGTTGACAATAAAGTCCGATGACGTGAAAGGTAGAACAAAAATCTATGAATCTATCGTGAAAGGACAAAGTCCTTTAAAACCAGGGACACCCGAATCTTTCAATGTCTTAGTAAGAGAACTACAGAGCCTCGGTTTAAATGTAGAACTCTCAGAAGGTGATCCTGGTGATGCCGATGCAGAACATTCTGCTCTACACGATGCCGGCTTCCCACTCTTACATACGATAGATACACTGGAACCGATTGAAGAGGAACCTCCGCTCAGATTGTCGTGGAACACCGACGACTCAGAATAGTTCAATATTTTCAATGAATTTGACGATACACTCAACTATTTTTCGTCATAGCCTTCAGAAAACCAACAGCAGATAACCGTTCTTCAAATTAAGGAGTATTAAAATGACAGACAAAGAAAATCAATTTAATCGTATCTCTATCAGCATTGCATCTCCTGAACAGATAAGAGATTGGGCAAAACGCACCTCTTGCAAACGGAGGAACCCAACTAATGACACATGGTCATGCCCAGAAAAAGGCACTTGCGACTGTGGTGAAATCAAGAAAGCTGAAACCATTAACTACAGAAGTTTTCGACCTGAACATCAAGGTCTATTCTGTGAAGCAACTTTCGGACCGCAAAAGAATTTTGAATGTAGTTGTGGCAAATACAAGCGAATTAAACACAAAGGACTAATCTGTGACCAGTGCGGTGTTGAGGTTACAAAATCACAGGTCCGGCGTGAACGACTTGGATATATTAAACTCGCAACACCTGTCTCTCATATTTGGTTCTTTAAAGGCATCCCTTCACGGATAGGAACACTCCTTGAACTCGCATCACGGACCGTAGAACGCATACTCTATTTTGAAGCATTCACCGTTATTGAAGTAATTGATGAGGAGTGTGGATTGGTTGAAAAAGATATTCTGAAGGAATCTGAAATGGAGGAAAAGTTACGAGAATATCCCGATTCCTTCCAAGCAGGAACTGGGGCTGAAGCAATCAAGGAACTCCTCCAAAAAACCACTCTATCTGACGATGTTGAAAAACTCACTGAAGAACTGGAAGCAACCTCCAGCCGGCAGAAAAAAATGAAACTCTCTAAGAAATTGAGAATGGTTGCAGGTTTCAATAAAACACAGATGCAACCAGATTGGATGATATTGGATGTCCTACCCGTCATCAGCCCCGATCTCCGTCCCTTAGTCTCCTTAGAAGGTGGAAGATTTGCGACAAGCGACCTAAACGATCTATACCGACGCGTTATAAACCGAAACAATCGACTGCAAAAACTCATCGACTTACGCTCACCAGAAGTCATCCTCCGAAATGAAAAACGGATGCTTCAGGAATCAGTTGACGCATTTTTGGATAACGGACGACATGGACGACAAGTTACTGGTCCGGGCAAACGCGCCCTAAAATCATTATCCGACATACTAAGAGGTAAAGTCGGTCGATTCCGTCAGAATCTCCTTGGAAAACGCGTTGATTATTCCGGAAGAAGCGTTATCGTCGTAGGACCTGAGCTTGAATTACATCAATGTGGTATCCCAAAATTGATGGCGGTTGAACTCTTCAAACCATTCATTATTGAAAAACTATTAGCCTCAGGTGAAGTCCAGACCATCAAACGCGGAAAATACATGACCGAACACGTCACATCCGATTCACCGATCTGGGAGGCATTGGAAGAGGTCATCGCTGACCATCCGGTACTGCTCAATCGGCCACCAACGCTCCATAGACTCGGAATCCAAGCATTTATGCCTGTACTTGTTGAAGGTAAATCTATTCGTATTCCACCACTTGTTTGTAAAGCATTCAATGCAGATTTTGACGGTGACCAGATGGCTGTGCACGTCCCACTCTCTATTGAGGCACGCACTGAAGCAAAAATGTTACTGCTAAGTAGTGGAAATATCCTCAAACCATCGCACGGCGAACCTATTACTGTACCAGAATTGGATATGATTTTGGGGGCAAGTTTTTTAACAAAAACATTGCCGGAACATACACAACGCGCTGAACAACTTCATGCTGCATATACGGAAAACTCAGATAAATCCAAATCTAACGGTGACTTTTCATCTTTAGAAAAAGAAGAATGGGCGAAACGTCGATACGCAACAGTAGATGAGATTACACACGCACACGGATGCGGAACTCTCAAACTACACGATTCGGTTATACTCTTCTTCAAAGGACATCGAGAACCGATCTTGACAACTGTTGGACGTGTCATCTTTAATGAAGTTCTCCCACATACCAACGGAACCGCATCCCTTACTTGGAAAGATGAAACAACAGGACTTGAAATACCATTCTTCAACGAGGAAGCACGCAGCAGACGCTTATCAGAACTCGTAAAAAGGTGTTTTAACGAACTCGGAACTGCAGAAACTGTTTCGCTATTAGACCGTCTACAAACACTGAGTTTTGAATATGCAACACGTAGTGGGATTTCTCCCGGTATCAGGGATTACCTGATACCTGAAAATAAAATGGAAATCCTAAATAAAGCAAGTGCTGAAATTCAACGACTGTCTACAGAGGAAAATCTTGAGCTCGAAGAATTAGAGAACGAAAAAATACGGATCTGGTATGATGCTGTTTCTGATATTCAAGATTCTTTGTTTGAAACGCTACCTGAAACAGGAACGCATCTGGTTGAACAAGGAAAAGATGTAAAAGGATTCAGCCCTGTTCACCTTATGGCAGATAGTGGGGCACGCGCACGTAAGAACCCATTCAATCAAATCAGTGCTATCGTTGGTTTGAAATCCAAACAGAGTGGTGAAATCCTTTCTACACCGATTCAATCCTCCTATCGTGAAGGTTTAGATGTTCTTGACTACTTCACATCCACTTATGGGTCGCGGAAGGGATTGGTGGATACCGCTATGAAAACCGCTGCTTCTGGTTACTTAACACGTAAACTCGTAGACGTAGCACAAGATGTAATGATCACTGAAGAAGACTGCGGTACCACACACGGCATTCTCAAGTTCACTACAGACTCAGGAACTATTAGCCATAAAATTAGTGGCAGAGTTGCCGTTGAACCAGTGATTCATCCCGAAACAGAGGAAGTATTGGTAGAAACTGATACGATCATCACACCACAGATGGCACAACACATTGAGGATATAGAAGTCCCCAGTGTGCGAGTAAAATCTATCCTCACTTGTGAAGCAGAAAAAGGTGCTTGTGCCACCTGCTACGGTGCAGATTTAACTTCAGGTCAATTTGTAAATGTCGGTGAAGCAATAGGAATCATCGCAGCACAATCAATCGGTGAACCTGGAACGCAGCTGACTATGCGTACTTTCCACACTGGGGGCGTTGTTGAAGATATGAGTGAACGTCTTGCTCGGAAAATCCTAGCAAAAGCTACAGGAACAGTACGATTCCGCGATTATATACCCGGCCGCACCGTTCGAGAAGAAAGTGGTCTGTGGATCGCACAACAGGTCGCTGAACACCCCGACCAACCGAAATATAAGGTCAGATCAGTACAACACCCTGAATGTAAACTACAACCGGAAGAACTACTCACAGAAAAACAGAAGCAGGAAAACAATGAAAGGTTTCCCGGTTTTGAAGTAGAAACTATCTATTACGAAGTCAGACAAATTAACCGCCCAGATGTTATTGAAGCTGCTTCTGATAAGGATGAACCATTGACAGTAGGGCAGTACCTTACTGAACAAGAATACCATGTCTATTCTCATAAATATTCTCTATTCCGTTGCAACGAAGCACAGTTTCCTGTCATCAGTGTATCAAAGCCAAAGACTTCGTTAAAACCCGGAAGACTCTTGACAGAAAGCAAAGCAGAAGAATGGAGAGCAAAAATCCGTCCCTTTGACGGTGAATGGGTATATCAAACTGCTAAAGGTGATATTCTTTCTGAAAGCGAATACTTGCAGAAGAAGGACAGTGTAACCGCAGAAATGAAGTATAAAATTGAATCGGTTACGGATCCCAAATTCCCACATAAAGTAGGAGATTTGCTCTCACCTGAAGAAGAAAGTCAATACCATATTGAATTTGATGAACCCATTTATACTGTAAAAGAAGTGAGTGATGGAATTGATATTGAAGTAGGGCAAAAACTGACTGCAGCTGAATTCCGCCGTAAGCAAGAAGAAAACAAGGCTTTTGATGTCCAGAAATTATCAACACCTCAGTATCGCGTCACGCAAGTTACGCATCCTGAATGTCCTCTGAAACCGGGGGAACTCATTGAAAGTGCAAACTTAGCTTCTTTACTTGAGAAATTTAGTGGTGTTACGGTAGATCCCCTCAAACATAGAATCACCGCTATACATCATTCAGATTGCAAGTTAGAACCTGGAACCCTCCTTACCGATAGTGAGAAAAAAGCTTTAATGAAGCAATACCCAGGTTTTGATGTCAATGTCGCAAAAAACGACGAAGCGTTTGAAGTTGAAAGATTGTATAAAGTCGTGGCAATACACCATCCAGATTTTCCTGTCGAGATTGATGAACGAATCACACAATCTGAATCCAACAAATTCCGAAGAAGCTATAGAGGTTTTGACTTTGAAAAACTCTATATACCTGCAAATGAGGAAAGTGATTCTGAAGAAGTTCTAATGGAATCGAATTATAAAGCATTGGTCAAAAAACATCGTGAGACTGACACATCCCCCCCAGAATACAAACTTTATTACCACATTCTGGCAGTACATCATAGCGAATGTCAACTTACTGTTGGTGAACGTATAAACGAAACCGAGTATAAACGCGCATTGAGACTTTACAAAGGATTTGATACTGAACGCGTTTTCAAGGTGACAAAGGTCAATGACGCTGAAATCGAACTCACCGTCGGCGAAATCCTAAGTGAAGCAGACTATAAGGATGTAACTGCAGCCACTTCAAAAAATACTTATGAAGTTACAAACATCATTCACCCTAACTGCACACTGACTGTTGGACAAACACTGAAGGATTGGGAATACACCACAGCTTATGAACAGTATCCAGGAGTTGAAGTGGATGACCTCAAAGAAAGGTTCCGTATTGATATAGTAACCACAAACGGTGCAAGAGTATCTCACTTAATTCCCAACGGGTATTCCGGTTCACTCAAGGAAGGTGAAAAGGTAAAGTCACAGCAGGCTTTAGCAGAGTTACACGAAAAAACGACTAACCTTGACATCGTGGCGGGTATCCCACGAGTAACCGGACTCTTTGAAGCCCGACCACCAAAACGGCAAGACGCTGCAGAAATCGCAGAGATTGATGGATATGTCCAACTTACAGGACAGAAGGCAGGTGTACCACAATACAGAATAGTTGATGGTAAAATACAAAGTAGACTCTATTCTATCACTGATGAAAAACGACGGGTTGATGATGGTGACTGGATTGAAGCCGGACAACCCCTCACGGACGGATTCCTGAATCCGCACGATATCCTTGAAATCGGTAGAACAACTATCAACGGACATTCGATAGAAGGTGAAGAAGCAGTCTGGGCTTACCTCGTTGATGAAGTACAAGCAGTATATCCCGGAAACAATACTATCAATGATAAACACGTTGAAGTTATTGTTAGGCAAATGCTACAAAAGATAAAAATACTATCCGTAGGTGATACCGAATTCTTCGCTAATGATGAAGTACCACGACACAGATTCCACGCAGAGAATAGACGCGTTGAACAGGATGGAGGTGTACCTGCAACTGGAAAACCCGTTTTACAGAGCATTAGCAAAGCATCACTCAGCACAGAAAGTTTCATATCAGCAGCCAGCTTCCAAGAAACTCGTAAAGTACTTTCTGATGCAGCCGTAGAAGGACAGACAGACCTACTCACCGGTTTGAAGGAAAATGTTATACTTGGACGACTTATCCCTGCTGGAACTGGTTTCTCTCAATGGAAGGAACTTGAGGTTAAAAGCAGCACAATCGCTCATCCTGAACCAGAGGAACTACCTGAACCAACCGATGAAGAAGTTACAAGCAGTGCAATCGTTAATCCTGAACCAGAGGAACTACCTGAACCAACCGATGAAGAAGTTACAAGCAGTGCAATCGTTAATCCTGAACCAGAGGAACTACCTGAACCAGTTGGTGAAGTAGATGAACCGTCAAGTTAAACACTATATTGCATGCTACGAATGTGTAAGTTTTTACCTATGTCTGAACAAAGATTTTCATACCGTTGATTTGAAAATCCTTGTTCGGACAATAAATTCTTGCTATCTATAGTAAAACCTACAATTAATGGGACATTTCTGTAGCACAACCTGTTAGGTTGTGCTACAACACACGTAGTCCGTTAGGTTTGCTAAACGCTAGATTCAAAGTGTCCCAATAATTTCAAAGTTCACTACAATACCATTTCTAAATGATAATGCCTCTTTTTTGTAGCACAAACTTCCAGTTTGTGCCCTAAAGCATAACTACGATAACAACCATCCAATAAGACAATAATTTATAGAAATGGCATTACATCGCTATAAATTCGGGGCAACCATATCACCAGGTACAACAAGTGCATCGAATTCTTCAGCAGTCAACACGCCTTCCTCGATTGCTACATCCCTCAATGTAACCCCATCCCGATGTGCTTTTTGCGCAAGTTTTGCAGCCTCGTCATATCCTATCTTTGGTGTCAACGCAGTTACCAACATCAAGGAAGAATTTAAATAACCTTCAATTACCGGTTTATTGGCTTGAATTCCGACAACACAATGTCTACGAAACGCATCACAGGCATCTGCTAATATCCGAATTGATTGCAGACTGTTGAATGCAATCACGGGCATAAAAACATTCAATTCAAAATTACCTGCGCTGCCAGCTGATGTAATCGTTGTGTCGTTACCAATTACCTGCGCACAAACCATCGTCATTGCCTCACACTGTGTCGGATTAACTTTGCCGGGCATAATAGAACTTCCCGGTTCGTTCTCCGGTAAAATCAATTCACCTATTCCGCATCGTGGCCCACTGCCTAACCAACGAATGTCGTTAGCTATCTTATACAACGCACACGCCAATCGTTTCAAAGCACCACTCGCTGATACCAAAGCATCTCTACTTCCCATCGCTTCAAACTTGTTCGGAGCAGTAACAAATGGGTGTCCAGTCCGGGCAGCAATACGTGTAGCAACAGTTTCGGCATAATCCGAATGCGTATTCAATCCTGTTCCAACTGCTGTCCCACCAATCGGTAGTTCGTATAAATGGTCTAAGGTATCACAGATTGCTTTCTGTGCATGTGTCATCTGCTGAGCATACCCACCGAATACCTGCCCTAATGTCAACGGTGTCGCATCCATCAGATGTGTTCGTCCCGTCTTGACAATCCCAGAAAAATCCTCTGCTTTTTCCTCAATTGCACCTTCTAATGCTGCGATAGCAGGCAATAATCGCTCAACAATTTGCGTCACTACCGCGATGTGAATTGCAGTCGGAAAAACATCGTTAGTTGATTGAGAACGATTTACATGGTCATTAGGATGGACAGGTGATTTTACACCACGACCTTTTCCCGCAAGTTCATTCGCTCGGTTTGCTATCACTTCATTGATATTCATGTGTGTCTGTGTTCCGCTGCCAGTTTGCCAAATCCGTAGTGGGAATTGATCAGCAAGATTCCCATTTGCCACTTCATCTGCAGCACGACAAATCAGGTCTGCTATATCATGTGTTATTCCGCCAAGTTCAGCATTCACAGTTGCAGCTGCATGCTTAATAATCGCAAGTGAACGGATAAATGTTGTTGGAAAATATTCATCTCCGATGTCAAAATTTTGGTATGCTCGTTGTGTTTGCGCGCCCCAATACGCTTCCTCTGGAACTTCTACATCCCCTAAACTATCTTTTTCTATACGTGTCTTCATCAGAATCCTCTTATTTTAGATTGTCCGATAAGGTCAATATATGTTGTATTTACAACTTCAATTCTAACGCAAAAATAGGGGTTTGTCAAGCAATCAGTTTCCTTCTAAATACAACGATTTTATATTTGCAATTTTCAACTATGTATAGTATAATCATTAAATATTTTTAATCCAATTTTTACCAACCTAATATCCTGTTTTTGAGAAAATCACAAAGGAAACTAACAAGTAATCACAAAGAAAAAATGAATATTCACGAATACCAAGCTAAAGAAATTTTAGAATCCTTCGGAGTTAATACACTCCCAGGTAAAGTCGCTGAGACCCCAGAGGAAGCAGTGACCATTGCACAAGAAATTGATTGTCCCCAATATGTAGTCAAAGCACAAATCCATGCTGGCGGACGTGGAAAAGGTGGTGGTGTCAAACTTGCGAACTCAATCGCTGAAGTAAGACAACTTGCAACAAATATGATCGGCATGCAACTTGTGACTCCGCAAACAGGTGCCGAGGGAAAACTTGTCAGAAAAGTTCTAGTCGTAAAAGCAGCGGAAATACAAAAAGAATTCTACCTGGCTATTTTACTTGATAGAGAAACATCACAAATCACATTAATTGGAAGCGAAGAGGGTGGGGTTGAGATAGAAGAGGTAGCCGCTACTAATTCTGAAAAGATCATAAGGATACAGATACATCCCGCATTTGGCTTAAATGTTTTTCAGGCGAGAGAGTTTACATACAAACTCATTACGAATCCAACATACAGACAACTTATTCCCGACACCACTGAGTTGATAATGTCTGTCTATAATGCGTTTGTTTCACGCGACTGTTCGTTGATAGAGATAAATCCGTTAGCAATTGCCAAGGATAACGATGACTTGAAAATCGTCGCACTTGACTCAAAGGTTAATTTTGACGATAACTCACTCTGGCGACAACTTGATATTGCAACGATGCGCGACCCATACGAAGAAGACCCCAGCGAATTAGAAGCAAGTGAATCTGGATTGAGTTACATCCGTCTTGACGGTAATATAGGTTGTATGGTAAATGGAGCGGGTTTAGCTATGGCAACAATGGATATTATCAAGGAGAAGGGTGGAGAACCGGCCAACTTTCTTGATGTTGGGGGTGGTGCATCCGTAGAAGCAGTCGCACACGCTTTCCGACTTATCCTTGCAGATGAAAACGTGAAAGCCGTTCTCGTTAACATCTTTGGTGGCATCATGAAATGTGACACTATCGCAACCGGCATTGTTGAAGCAGTAAAACAGGTCAAACTCAACGTTCCCCTCATCGTTCGATTAGAGGGGACAAATGTAGAACTTGGAAAGCAAATTATTGCCGAATCTGACTTGAACCTTCAACTCGCAGACGGGCTTTCTGAAGCAGCAGAACTTGCAGTGTCTGCAGTAAACGCAATATAGAGGTATTTTTGAACGAACAAAGTGAAAAGCAAACCGCATCTGATGAGACAAACCTACCCCATCAGCAATTTGACATTGTGGCAAAAGATCCATTTTATACCTTTCCAGAGGATATGCTACAATTTCTGATGGGTGAAATTGATTTTGAGTTTATTGAACATGTTGACACCAATTTACCCAATGTTGATGTTCGTCACATGGATATTTTGATAAAGGTACTACTTGATGAACAAACAGTTTTAGTCCATTGTGAAATCCAAACTGATGATAGTGTGAACCCAAACATGGTACAGCGGAATGTTGGCTATCTCGGTAGGTGTTTTGAAAAATATGGGTTGCCAATCTACTCTTTTGTCCTTTATCTTCGATCAACAGCAGGAGCTAAGGATCCAGGCGGATATTTTCAAGATATACCAGGACACCGATTCATTGTTGAATATCAAGTAATTCGATTGGACAAGATTGATGGAGAAACAATTCTTCAAGAAAAACAACCAGGCCTGATACCGTTTACACCGTTGATGAAGCCACCTGAAAATATGTCAAGAATTGAATGGACAACACGTTGCCTTGAAGTAACGAAGTCACTGCCCATGGATGAGGGAAAACGGAATAATTTACTGGTAGAACAATGGGTAATGAGCGGTTTAAGGCATAAACGTCAAGATTTAATACAATTACTATCGGAGGATATTGTGAATAATTCAACAGTTTACGAGATGATTATTGAACGTGGTATTGAACGTGGTATGGAAAGAGGGATTGAACAAGGTATTCAACAAGGGAAAGAGTTAGGGGCAAAAGCGGGTACCATTCAAAGTATCTTGGACTTACTTGATCAGCGTTTTGAGATGAACACCGAACCTGTTTTAACACCCCTGCTTCAACCGATTGACGACTTACAACAGCTCAGAGAGTTGTTTCATGAAGCATTAGAAGTGGAGCATCTAGAAGATTTTATCCAATCAGTACAAACAGCTCAAAATGGAACATAGTGGATATTGAAGAATCGCTTACGGATCCATTAACAGTATAACGTATATCACATAGAAAAAAAATGGTAAAACTTGAATTAGCAGATATAGACGTAAACGGAAAACGTGTTCTCGTGCGTGTGGACTTTAACGTTCCAATCCAAGATGGAAAAATCTCGGATGAAACGCGCATCACTGCTGCTCTGCCTACTTTGTTAGACCTCATTCATCGGAACGCGAAAATCATCCTTGTCACACACTTAGGCAGACCAATAGTAGGTTCGACTACTGACCGAGAGGAACTTTCCACTGCCCCACTTGCTGTTGCACTCAGTAGAAAACTTGGAAAACAGGTTGCACATATCAATGATTGTATCGGTGAAAATGTTCAAAATGCCGTTGAGTCGTTGGAAGATGGTGAAATCCTACTCCTTGAAAACGTCCGCTTTTATGCTGAAGAAACAGATAACGACCCTGAATTTGCTCAGCAACTCGCCTCACTTGCAGATGTCTATGTCAACGATGCTTTCGGCACTGCTCATCGCGCGCATGCCTCAACTGAAGGAGTGACACACTACTTGACACTTTGTGCAACGGGTATACTCATGGCGCGCGAGATTCATTATCTCAGCATGAGTCTTGAGAACCCACAACGACCATACATAGCAATCCTCGGTGGTGCAAAAATATCCGATAAAATCACACTGATTGAGAATCTATTAGGGAAAGTTGATAGTTTATTAATTGGTGGCGGCATGGCGTACACATTCCTTGCCGCAATAGGAGTTTCTATCGGCAACTCACTCGTTGAAACAGAGAAACTTGATGTGGTAGCCTCACTTATAAAGAAAAAAGGATTTTCAGATACCGTTCTCCTACCCGCTGATCACGTTGTAGGACAAACATTTGACCCTGAAACCGAATCCCAGATTGTAGATGAATTGCCTATTCCTGACGGTTGGCAAGGATTGGACATCGGTCCTAAAACCGTTGCTGAGTTTGGGGAACGAATCGCTTCAGCAAAAACAGTCGTGTGGAACGGTCCTTTAGGTGTCTATGAGTTTGAAAAGTTTGCTCAAGGTACAATTGCTGTTGCTCAACAGATCGCTGCTTCCGATGCAGTGAGTATCATCGGTGGCGGTGATTGTGTGGCAGCGATACAGCAAGCAGGTGTCGCAGATCGCATAACACATGTTTCCACTGGTGGCGGCGCATCATTAGAGTTCTTGGAAGGAAAACCATTGCCCGGCATCACAGCTTTAACAGACAAATAACTACAAACTGGTAACAAAATATGTTTGATAAAATTACGCCTCGTAGTGAAGACTACTCAAAATGGTATACACAAGTCATCCGTCAAGCAGAAATGGCAGATTACGCACCCGTCCGCGGATGCATGGTCGTGCGCCCTTACGGTTACGCACTCTGGGAAAATGTCAAGAAACAACTGGATATCCGCTTCAAAGCCACAGGACACGAAAACGCTGCCTTTCCACTTTTCATTCCGATGAGTTTCATTGAAAAAGAAGCAGAACACGTTGAAGGTTTCAAACCCGAACTCGCTATCGTCACGCACGGCGGCGGAAAAGAATTAGAAGAACCGCTTGTTGTACGTCCCACATCCGAAACCATCATCGGTCACATGTATAGCCAATGGATACAATCTTACCGTGACCTCCCCGTGCTTATCAATCAGTGGGCAAACGTGGTGCGATGGGAGTTGCGTCCGCGTCTATTCCTCCGAACAATGGAGTTTTTCTGGCAAGAGGGACATACCGCACACGCAACACATGAAGAAGCAATGGAGGAAACACTCCGCATCCTTGACATCTATGCCGACTTTGCTGTTAATGAAGCAGCAATACCGGTTATCCCTGGTCGCAAAAGCGATAGCGAAAAGTTTCCCGGTGCCTTAACCTCCTATACCATTGAAGCGATGATGGGTGATAAACGTGCACTCCAAGCAGGCACGTCACACGACCTCGGACAGAACTTCGCTAAAGTCTTTGATATACAATATCTGGATGCAAACCAGAAACAACAGCACTGCTGGACAACCAGTTGGGGTGTTAGCACCCGAATGATCGGCGCGATCATCATGACACACGGAGATGACCAAGGCTTAGTCCTACCGCCGCGGCTTGCCCCCACACAACTTATCATCGTACCCATCGTCCCAAAAAACAACGATGAAGCCAAACAGGTCGTCACACAAACCGTTGACGCTATCTGTGAAACCTTAGGCAGTATCCGCTACCATGTTGATGACCGATACGAGTATTCTCCCGGTTGGCGATTTAACGAATGGGAACTCAAAGGTGTGCCACTACGTATAGAGATCGGTCCACGCGACATTGAAAACAAACAGGTGGTCTTTGCGAGACGAGATATACCCGGAAAAGAAGGCAAATCGTTCATCCCGATTGCCGATGTAGCAGAAACATCAACACAAATGCTTGAGACGATTCAGACGGACATGTTAAAACGCGCAACCGAATTCCGAAATGCAAACACCTTTGAACCGACAAACTACGACTCATTTAAGGAGATTGTTGAAACGGGTTTTGCCCTTGCGTGGTGGTGTGGCAATGCTGAATGCGAAGATAAGGCCAAAGAAGAGACACAAGCAACTATCCGATGTATCCCAATGGAGCAACCTGATTCCGATGGTGCGTGTATTGTCTGTGACACGCAAGCAAAAGAGATAGCAATTTTCGCGCGGGCGTACTAAAAGACTTTCTCAATTTTGAAATAGCAAAGATAAGGAATATTAGAAAAGTGCCGTTTAATACATACCTATATCTATGAAAAAATACACACAAAAGGAGATAAAAAATGAAATACATCACAATTCTCACAATGCTATTTACAATCATAGCATCAACCGCACATAGCGATCTTACACCAACAGACCTTCAAAAGATCAGAGAAATCGTCAAAGAAACTGTCACAGAATCTGAAAAACGAACCAAAGAATACATCGACTTAAGGATTGATAGTCTTGAAAAAAGCGTAAACGAACGATTTAATAGTGTTGATAAACGATTTGATAGCGTTGATAAACGCATGACACACCAAAAACGCATGACACACCAAGCAAATATTACTTATGGACTCATGGCACTTGTTGCAGTAGCAATAGGTTTCCCCGCATGGCGAAGCCAAAAAGACCGATCTCTTGAAAGAAAAATAGAAGCACTCACACAAGAAATTGAAAAACTAAAAAGACAACGTATTCAATCCCATAAAAATATGAACTTTGTTATTGCACAATAACAAAGTTGCTACCTAAAAAACAAGATTGAATCTTATTGGAAAAATAAATGATCTACGTCATCTGTGCAACACCCCGCACACGCAGCACCGTTTTGTGTGACCTGTTGGTCTCATCCGATGTAGCAGGATATCCGAGAGAATACCATGAAGGACACGAATCGCTAAAAGACTTGGACATAACCGACCCCGCAACATATCAAAAATACGTATCCGTTTCCACTTCACCGAATGGAGTTTGTGGGATACAGGTCATGGCCAAAGAAAGGCATATCGTTGAAAAGTTTATAGATTTTAAAAACATAAAATGCATCTGGATACGCAGAGAAGATAAAATAAAACAAGCCATCTCCCTTTTGAAAGCTCACAAACGCAATTGCTTTTACGAGACAGATAAAACCCAGACAAATGACGATCTCAATCAAATCAAAATTACGCGTGATGAAATCGCATACAGTACACTTGAATTAACTGCACAGGATATGTCGTGGAGATATTACTTTCAAGAAAACAAGGTTTTCCCCCTAACAATTTGGTATAGAGACTTAGAAACAGAAACACAGCAAAAGGAAATCCTCAAGAAAGTCCTGAATTTTCTTGGTATAGAGACTTAGAAACAGAAACACAGCAAAAGGAAATCCTCAAGAAAGTCCTGAATTTTCTTGGTATCTACGACACACCGAGTGAACCTAAGGTTTGGGTCAAGCGTCAGGATGCCAAATGGGATCAGGACCTATATTACCAAACCGTGAATCCTTATCGGTAATGAATCACTATTCACGCCAAGTCGTTACTCTCTACCCTCCGTTGATGGGTGGATTTGATTTGGCAGAATATCACGCCCGTATTCTATATGATAGAATCAGTCAGGGTTCAAACATAGTCTACATAAGAATGAAATATACTTATTGCGTCCCTTTATGGTGTAATAGTCATATCTATTTCTTTATGCCTTCTATAGAATTCTATGAAGTTTCCATCAAAGTTTATATCAATATTGTAGTTCAGGAGAATGTCAAGTCCGATAACTCCATCTATAAACATGTTATCAAAATGTTCATTACATAGAATTTTATGGTCTCTATATTGTGATCCAGCAAAATCAATCCGTTTAACTGTAATTATTGAAAATGGTTGTGTTCCGCCGGCAGTATCAAAATCTTGGGTGATACCAGATTGTAGTAGATCATATCCTAATTCTATTGCTAAATTTTCGCTAATACCACTAATTGTTGCACCAGTATCTAAAACAAGTTTTATATCTCTATAATTAGTATCATAAATTCCATATATCTTACATCCAATTGTGATCTGTCCATTTCTAAATTCTATACGTGTTTTGTAATCAGAGACCAAAATAATGTCCTTCTTTAAAGCAAACCCTTATTACACTCTTTAGTTGCAACAAGGGTTGTGTGTGTGTGTACTTGAATTATTTGAGGTTCTTAAGTTTATATGAAGTTATCCTATGTGTCTGTTTATATTTTCGGTCCGTCCAATCACCAGTGAACCTTATAGCTGCACCACCAACAAATTCTTTTGATACCTTATGAATATCATCACGTGACGGACTATGAACTTGAACGATACCAGATATAAGCTCATCCGTTTCCTCACAGATAGCAGGTTCAATGATGAACAGCCATTGGTTAGGATATTTCTCTACCATTTCCTGTGTTGTCAAACGCTCACGTGCCATCTTACTGAGTCTCCTATTGTGAGTTTTTGTGATTATTGTTTGTCTGATTATAGACAATAACGTTATATTTTTAATATTATGCCTTATTCTTTCCGTAGAGTCAAACCTTTTTTCTTAGAAGCATTCAATTGTCGCTTAATCACACACGCTAACAATATGATGCTGCTGTAGTCAAGGAAAATCGGCGTGAAAACTCCAACGACAAGAGTACATTTTGACAATTGAATGCCTCTGCCTTTTTTCGAGAAATGAACCGTACTTGCATTTCTTGTCTTATTATGGTAAACTCTGTTCAGTCCAAATCAAAACATCCAAAAAAGGAAAATGAAGGTTTCAATTCCAAAAATTCAATAAGGAGATGAACTTATGATTCCCCGTTTGTTTGCAGGGTGCTGTATTTTGACCCTCGTTTTGAACGTAATGACTGTCCAAGCCGCTGAAATCGCCGTTGTTGATTTTGCTGACCAATGGACAAAGGTTGATGCGTTACGTCAGACACTCAATGAATTCAAAGTTGAATATGATGATCTGACAGACGCGCTTGAAGGGGGGCAGCTACCTTTTAAAGCAGAAAATAGAATTTTCTTAATCGGTAGCATGACAACTAACAATGCTGTACTTCACCAAAACCTCGATAAGAATGCGAAAGCGATCCAAGATTTCGTCGAAAATGGTGGTGTCGTCTGGGAACCAACTCAAGCGGATCAGAACGAAGCGAATGTTGATTGGTTACCCCCTGAATTGAGTTGTGTTCGGAGTGACCCTGATAGTCCAGATTTTGAAATACTGGCAGCGGACCATCCGCTTTTTAACATACCAAACCGTATGGATGAGAAATCTTTTAAAGACTGGGGATATGGAAACTGGCCTACTGTTTGGGAAGTCATCGCTTCTCAAAACGGATTTGACGTGCTGATGGAAAGTTTGGGAAGACCTGTCATCATGGAAGCAATTTATGGAAAAGGCAAATTCCTAATGATGGCTATTGCCCCCGATAAATATCATATCGTAGGTAACGATGACAATACAAAAGACATGGCGAAACTTTTCATGGAGAATTTGCTGAACTATGTTGAAGAATATGCCGCTGTCGAAGCAGATGGTAAGCTCACAACGAGGTGGGCAAATTTGAAAAGGTGATACTGATTAGAAAAATAGATTTATGCTTGCCTTGATTATTCTCACGACTTAGCAGAATTTGAGGAAGTTGCATCATGGGATTGCGATTATTTGCCGATCAGTGTATTCCAAAATCACGTTAAAATAATGAAAAAGGCTTAACATGCACTACACAGCACAACAAAACGATTGGTTAGTCCAACCCTTTCAACAACCCGCCACAGTCCAAGAAACGGACAATCAACGGGTGTGTAAAGTTTTGCCACTATAAATGTCAATTTAGGAATTTCATATTTCCTTTGTGTGCGGAATCGCGGAAGGCACGGAGTACACGGAAGACGCGGAAAAGACACCCCATCATGAACATTTATCGCAAAGAATAACCCATAACTAAGCAAGACGATCTGTGGCAACGGTCTTTTCCGTGTTTTCCGTGTTTTCCGCGCATTCCGTGATTCTGAAGCATGCCGTGAAATCCGGGGAATGCCATAATGCATTCATACCGTTGATTTGGTGATTCTGACAAAAACTTTACACACCCCGAAATAATTTTTTTGGTTGACATTTTTGGAAACCAATATTATACTTAAAGTGACGTTAGGTAAAAAATACAATATTCGGTTTGACATAAATATCAGGGATTTTCGGACATAGCAAGGTTTTCAATCCCAAGAACACAAACCGAATTCCAAATACGCAGGATCTGCGCAACGGTAAAATGCACGGATCCGACACTTTTAGGTTAGTTGAAAGATTCCTACGGAACCCTGAATCTGCGCCACATTTCAAGGAAACCTTAAGAGGAATGCGTAAGTCCTACTCTGTCCATAATCTTTAGAAAAGCGTGTTCAATATTCGCTCCGGGGAATGTCATTAAGACATTGTTCACGTTGAATTGGCGGAGCGACATGTTTATTGAAAAAGTTTGTCCTTCTTCCGCTTCAGCAGAGCGGTATATAGAAACTGTGAACAGGACTTATCTGAAAGTCCAGTGTAGATGATAGAGATGTTATAAGTGGCAACTTGGGTTTAAATAGTAAACTCTAAACGTCCTGCGTCGAGGCGTTAAACCCGCGCCCTAATTACTGAAAGGAGTAAAAACATAAGATGGTATTTATAGATGGTAGAACACCTGAACAAGAATTCGCTTATAGAGGGATTGAGTATCTTAGAACGGCAGTGCATGCGATTCTCATAGAAGCTAAACAATCTGGAGAGTGTCTCTTTCCAAAACAAATTAGCGAAAAACTTGGTATTCCGCCTATACAAACAGACGCAGCCGGTTCAGCGTATCTCATCGTTAACAGCATTCTATGTGCTCTTGAGAAAGAGGGACATGTGCAGCGTTGTCAGAATGATAGACGAACTTGGGAAGTTAGTCCGATTTAAACAACAAACGAACCCGGATAATACCTACGCAAGCTCAAATAGAACGTAGAGATTTATGTATCCTGCTCGGAAATGCTAAATCCGTGCACTAAAAAGGAAGAATAAAATGAGACGAATTTTTGCACTGTCTATCTTCATATTTATAGTAATATTCATCGGTAACGCCTACGCACCTGATGAACAAAAATTCAAAGTTTGCTTATTTATAACATGTAATGACGCTGATACGGAATCGTTTATTAAAAGTTATATTAGGCGCGAACTTCGCGGTTTACGAGATGTAGAAATTGTTAATATAGAAAACAGTGACGATATGCTAAATAGTTGGAAAGGCGGTTGGAACAGCGGACGTTTTGATTTAGAAATTTTTGCAATGAAAATAAAAACTACAGAGATAATTTCAATATTCTATGAATTTCGAGAGAGATTCAACCATTTAAATATTAAGGCAGAAATAAAAAACCGATATTATGACATAGAAAAGGTAAGAACTCGTTTAGAAAAATTTGAATCGTCCCTCTCTGAAGAACAGAAAACTGAATTCTCTACCTTAACAATGTTTCTTTATCATCCTACTTTTGATGAGAATTCGGGTATGGCCTCAATTGGTAAAGATAGGCTTGAAGAAGCGTGCAAGAAAATTGTTGTTGATTTTGATACCAATGTTCTTGAAGAAGCACGTGAAGAAAAATAATTAAATGTAGCATGCCCCCAAATCTAAATAACGTGAGTTTGATAATAATATTAAAGTGGGTTTGACGCAATAATTTAGAGGAATCCAACACGCTATATCATGCCTACCCAAATTTGATGCCGAATAAATCGCAGCACTCCAGCGGAGTGCTATGTTTATAGAAAATCGGATTTTCGAGTTCTGGCACTCCAGCGGAGTGCTATGTTGAACAGTTGCTATAAACATATTGCTCCTACGGAGCAAGGAGCTTGTTCTGGTTTCCAACCAAGATGAACGTCGACGAAACACCACATTCAAAATTGAATTGTTTTATCAAACTCACGTTAAATAGTAAATTCCAAATGTCCTGCGCGGAGACGAAAAACCCGCGCGCTAATAAAGGAAAATTTAATGTCTAATACAATTACAAGAGAAGTAAGTTTAGGACACCGAAAGGTTTCTAAAGAACCTGTTACGGATCATCTTGCCGAGGGTTTAGAAAATGGCCGCACCCTTAAAGAATCTAATGCTTATCCTATAAATTGCCAAGTTATACTTTACGATTATACACCTCAGCGTGAAGAACCCATACATCCAGCCCCTTTGATGGATTTCTATCACGCAATCATTCCTCAAGATGGTATTTGTTCGGAAGGTTACGTAAAGGAAGTATGGATTGAATATTTTATAAATTCCGAAGAAATCAATGGTAAGTACTATAACGTGATATGTCCTTATGTTCATGAACCTAATATAGTGATAGGAAATTTTGAAGTAAATGGTATTGATGGCGTATCTTTTTTACTACCGAGTCCTGAGATAATTGTCAAATACTATAAGGTTAATAATGAACATTAGACATGTTCCAACACACTATTATGGCGGCTGTCTTGACATCACGCGCGAAGGTGTAAAAATTCAATAAACTCTCTTCAGGAGGTTAAATGTCAATTATAGATATAATATTAAGTGGACTATTATTAGTCGTTATTGTATTACTGACTATGCTTATTAGAAGGTCACACACCAATTCTGAGCAGCTTAAAGTAATAAATTTACTTCGCGAAGCAGTCTCAAGATCGGAACAAGAAATCAGAGGTGAAGTCAAATCTAATCAAGAAAACATTTCAAATACACTTACGAATCATTTCAAAAACAGCTCTGATTCACTTGTAAATACTTTAAAAGCTCTTGGGGGCACACAAACAGAGAAGTTGGATAGTGTGACAAAGTCAATTGACACTTTAACAGAATCCAATGAAAATCGTTTTGAAAATGTGAGAAAGACGCTCAATGAACGGTTGGATACCGTGCAGAAAAGCAATGAAAACAAATTGGATCAGATGCGAAAAACTGTTGATGAACACCTGCAATCAACGTTGGAAAAACGACTTACAGAATCTTTCAAAGTTGTCAGTGAACGTCTTGATGCCGTGCGAGAGGGGCTCGGAAAAATGGAAAACCTTGCTTCAGACGTAGGTAACCTCCAACGAGTTCTTACAAATGTTAGTGCTCGAGGGACTTGGGGAGAATTTCAACTTGGCGCGATCCTTGAACAAATTCTTACTCCAGATCAATATAGTCTAAACGTACAACCGCACGCGGGTTCTGAACGAGTTGAGTACGCCATTCGTTTTCCAGGCAATGATGAGGATCCAAATACGTATGTATGGTTACCAATAGATTCTAAGTTTCCTATGGCTGATTATGAAAGACTCGTTGATGCTGCTACGAAAGCAGACAAAAAGGGAGAACAAGCAGCAATTAAAGCACTCACACGAACTGTGCGAACAGAAGCGAAGGATATTAGCGAAAAATATATTTCACCACCTGATACCACAGAATTTGCCATTATGTTCCTGCCAACAGAAGGACTTTATGCGGAGGTACTTCGTCAGCCCGGTGAGGTTGCTGAACTGCTACAAAAATATAGTATTGTAGTTGCCGGACCAACGACCCTTGCCGCTATTTTAATCAGTCTTCGTGTAGGTTTCCGAACATTGGCAATTCAGAAGCATTCCAGCGAAATCAGTAAACTTCTTGCTGCTGTCAAGACTGAGTTTGGGATGTATCATCGATCCTTACAACTCACGCAAAAACAGCTAAAACAAGCATCTAACAATCTTGAAGAGGCAGGGAACCGTTCACAAAAGGTTGTGGATAAATTACGTGAGGTTGAAGACCTTTCCCCGGGAGAAGCGGCGGAAAGACTTGGACTTCCAGAAACTGAATTGGAAAGCGAGTTATCAGAGTAGTCAATACTAAACCAATGATGCTGGCGTTTCACGGAATCAACAAGGGTAAAGAAACCATGTTGAGTCACTTTACATTTAGAGGTAAGTTATACAAACGTTTGTCAAGGAGATGCTTTACCAGAGTACGCAGGATACTGTTTAGACATCCGTGTGGAGGTATTGTAGGTAAACAAGATATTGAATTTCTCTACGCCCTCATTGATAACAGAAAGTTCTGTTTAGATATTGATAGAATATTGGTAATTGTGAATGACAAATCACAAAAGAGATCATTTTCAATTGTGAGAGAAGACAATTCCGTAAACGATTTTCACATCAGTCTTTTTTTGGAATCATTATCTCAACAAGATAGAAATATCAAGTATAATGAATATCTTTTATCTGATGCTTGGCAATTTAAACGTCTACAGATTTTTGAACGGGATGGATGGGTATGTGTATATTGTCAAGTACGCGCATCACACGTTCATCACAAAACTTATAAGAATTTAGGGAACGAACCTTTGAGCGATTTAGAAAACGTCTGCCGTTCTTGTCATCAAAAGATTCACGGGAAGACTTTTTCAAGAGGTAGGTAGATTGCACATGGTATTAGATTTATCTCATGCTAAACCCAATCCAAATTTTAATTAATTGCTATAAACTTTACACACCTTGAGAAGAACTCAACATGCACCACAACAAAACGACTGGTTAGTCCAATCCTTTCAACAACCCGCCACAGTCCAAGAAACGGACAATCAACGGATGTATAAAGTTTTTGTATAGAAATTCTGCAAAAAATCCAAATACACATTAATCCTATTGGAAATCCCAATAAACAAACACAATAAAACTAAGTGTCCTCACACCACATAATGTATAATATTACTATAAAAATAAGAACTCAACATCTCAACTCAAAAAACATCTTCAAATGAAGTAAATTTACCGAGAAAAAACCGTTCCAAAAACCTGAAAAATGAAAAAACTGAAAAAAAAATTTACGTTTTCGAAAAAACCCCTGTCAGACCTTTCTACGACTGGACTGAAAGCCAATTTGCAAAACATACCACGGTATGTTATTTCATACCACGTGGTATGTTTGCACAATTCGTGCTATCTAAAATTGAAAGCTTAATTTCATTAATTCAACACAAAAACGAACAAAAAAATGTAATGTACAAAACTTCCACACCCAGGAGATGAGGTGTGTAAAGTTTTTGTAGAAACATTGATATGACTTTTCTTCGCCATCTTATTTTCGTATGTGTATAGTATTTTCACTTGTCTGAACCAGGATTTTCAGGATTTCCAGATTACCAGGATTACCTTATCAAGGGTTTTTGATGCATTTTGATGTCAACTTTGGGAATAGAACCTGTTGAGGGAAATCCTGGAAATCTGTAAATCCTGAAAATCCTGGTTCAGACAGAATCGCGGAATTCGCGGATAACACTGAAGACACGGAGAAGATACCCACAATAAACCTTCATGATTAGGATAATGGTTATTTTTTGAAAAAATTCATGGGTAGCGGTCTTTTCAGTGTCTTCCGCGTCCTCCGCGCCTTCCGTGATTCCGCACACACGCCGCGCCATCCGAAAAATCCGTGATTCAGACAAAAGAGTGACAAAACTTTACACACCCAATCAAATTATACCTTGATAATGTCCAGCAGTTATGTTAGACTTTTATTTAAAGCAGCAACACTGAGTAGCCGAAGACGGTCTCATCAACGATTTACAGTAACAAGTCTAAAACGCTAACGATGCAAGTAAAGGGATGTCCTTATAAAATTAGACAATACACTGCAAGAAATAGAAAATATGGTGCTCAGCAAACAGTGTTAAATCAAGATCGGAAGAAGGACACCTTAATCCGCAAAATTGTTTATCACTATGGAAATGGTTAATAAAAATCTTATAATTTCGGCAAATATGCCGTTTTTCAAGACGCTTTCTGCCGCAAGAGTGGTAGCGAAACCCAACATCCCATTTTTATCAAACTTACGTTACGTGTAGCAATCTGAGGCATCATGAAAAACGTTGAACTTAAACAACAAGCAATTGCTTATATTGAACAACTTTCGACTGAAAAGCTTGAGATCGCCCTTAACTATCTCGTTGCTCTTCGGAAGTCTGATCTTTGGGTAGCCGAAGGGGAATCGAAAAAACGAGAAAGTTCAGATAAGGCAACTCCACTCCTAGCATTGGCAGGGACGTTGGAATGTGACGAGGATAACATCAGTGATCGCCACGATGAGTTGATCGGTGATGGGTTACTGGCAGAATTACAAGGACATGCGGATGAATGAGGTCTTTGCGGACACCTCTGGATGGGCTTCTTTCGATCTCAAGAACGTCCTCATGCAAGGGCTGTTGACTTGATGACACAGTGGCAGGAAGAAAAGCGGCACGTTGTCACGACAAATTATGTGCTGGGTGAGCTCATTGCCCTTTGTGAGCGTTTGCGGGTGCCACGTTCAAGGGGTGTTTCTTATATCCACAGCATTCGCGCCGAAACGTGGATCGAAATCTTACATATAGACGAGCAGCTTGATGTCCGAGCGTGGAAGTTACTGGAAAACAGATTGGATAAGACGTGGAGTCTGGTTGACTGTGCAAGTTTTGTTGTCATGGAACAGCGAGGTTTAACGGATGCGCTAACGACAGATCACCACTTTGAGCAGGCTGGCTTTGTCCGGCTCCTTTTCTGATTTATATGTCAATAAAATATTTATGAGATGCGCTGTAGTTAACTAACGCAAGTCTTATCAATAGCTCCGGTATCATTTGGAGAATTGCAAATGCCAGTAAATTGGAGAGACCACATAGTTAGCACGCCAGAAATACTACGGGGTAAATCGCGTATCAGAGATACGAGGATTCCTGTAAGTCTTATTCTTAGTTACTTTGCTGTGGGGTGGACCACAGAAGAAATCATTGTTGAATTTCCCGATCTCAAAACAACGTAGATTCATACTTGCCTTGATTATGCACGTTACTTAGCAGAATTTGAGAAAGTTGCATAATGGGATTGCGGTTATTTGCCGATCAGTGTTTTCCAACTCTTGTCATGAAATCAACAGGAAAAGGCACATAAACTCGTTTTGTAGCCATATACCGTATGTAGGCAAAATTATCATGAAAACCACTCATAAGACCCTATTTCAGGATTCAAGAGATTTGAGAGATATTCCTTCAGAAAGCGTTGATCTGATTGTCACCTCTCCCCCATATCCCATGATTAGCATGTGGGATGATATTTTTGGCGATCAGAACCCTGAGATAATTGAAGCGTTGGAATCTGGAAAAGGAATGACTGCCTTTGAATTGATGCATCAAATCCTCAATTCTGTATGGAATGAAGTATTTAGGGTATTAAAAAGTGGTAGATTTGCTTGCATCAATATCGGTGACGCTACAAGGAAAGTAAAATATGACTTTTGTTTATATCCGAACCATGCAAGAGTTTTGGCACATCTTTTAGATATTGGTTTTTCAGCATTACCCGACATTCTATGGAGGAAACAAGCTAATACACCAAATAAATTTATGGGGTCAGGAATGTATCCTGCTGGTGCCTATGTGACGCTTGAACATGAGTACATCCTCATAGTCCGAAAAGGTTCAAAAAGAGAATTCAGGACAGAAGTGGAAAAAGAGAATAGACGAGAAAGTGCTATATTTTGGGAAGAGAGAAATATCTGGTATTCAGATATTTGGACAGACATTAAAGGAACCGATCAAAAACTTTCCAACAATAAATCAAGATCAAGAAGCGGAGCTTTTCCGTATAATTTGGCATATCGACTAATAAATATGTATTCTGTGAAAGAGGATGTGATTCTTGATCCGTTCCTAGGGACAGGCACAACGATTGCAGCTGCGATGACATCAGGACGTAATAGCATAGGTGTTGAAATCGATGAGAGTCTTAAACATGATATTTATCCATTTACGCATAATATCATGTCATTCTCAAACAATCTTGTGCAAGAGAGGTTATCAAACCATGTTAGATTTGTTGAAGATCGGACCGATAACGCAACACCGATGAAATACATTAATCAGTATTATGGATTTCCTGTAATGACAAGGCAAGAACAGTATATATTACTGAATGAGACAAACAAGGTTCAAGCACTAAATGCAAATTTATTTGAAATTACATATTCACTAAAACCGCAAACTATTGATCTAGATAAGATGCCAAAGGCTATGTATTTGAATACGGACAAACAGAATAGTCAATATACGCAGCTTAATTTGTTGGAAAAACAGTAGTTTGCTAACCATAGGCTTATTATGAAAATCAAATTAAAAACTACCGAGATTCAAGAATATGTAAATGCTCCTACAAGTGATTTCCCGAAATATACGACACAATTATTAATGAATCTTGCAAATCAGAACTCACAAGCTACACGACCAAGAAATGTTGGGCAATTGAGCGAGTTGATTCAATTATTTCCCGGTCAAACTTTTGAAGAATGGGTCGAGTGGTATCAACAAAGGTATCCTCATGCGATTGATGAAGCAACAGATAAAATAATATCTATGGTTGAGAATTTTGATGATGCAGTCCAAAAAATTGACCGTAACTTGGTAAAATCTTGGGTAGAAGATCTTATTCTTGTCAAAACTTTTGCTGGACTTAGATTTCAAGAGGCAATTCTCAGAAAGTTGTCTGAAATAAAAGGTTGCGAATATCGCTTAGCTGATACTTTTGAAGAATCACAAGGTATTGATGGGTTTGTAGGAGAAGAAGCATATTCTATTAAACCCACTACCTATCAATCAAAGCAAAGTTTAGCAGAAGACATAGAGGTTAAGATCATTTTTTACGAGAAAAAGTCGGATGGGATCGTTTTTGAAATACCAGAAGATTAAAGAAAATTGAAGTTAGACATATATGTAAGTCTACGTATAGCAGGAAATAACATAGTAACATGCACAACACATCACAACATAATGATTGGTTAGTCCAACCCTTTCAGCAACCCGCATCAGTCCAAGAAACAGACAATCAGCTTATACTCAGTAACGGACTTATTCAGCGCACATTCGTCACCGCACCAAATTTCGCAACAGTGGATTATTCCAATCAAATAACCGAAACCAGTTTCCTTCGTGGAATCAAACCAGAGGCACTCCTTACAATTGACGGCAAACAACATGAAGTAGGTGGATTAAAAGGACAACCTGACTACGCCTATCTTGACGAAGAATGGATTGCAGACTTGACCAGTGACGAGAACGCATTTCAATTTCAAGAATATCGTATCGGTAAACCTGAGGCACGCTATCCGTGGGAACACAGACGCACTGAGACATCATCACCATATCCACCAGAAGGTGTAACGTTAACAGTTGCGTTTTCACCGCCGCCTTCCCTTGACTCCCTTCAAGTTTGTGTGCATTATGAACTCTATCAAGGTATTCCGGTGCTGTCCAAGTGGATTACTATTCAGAATGAGGGTCAAAAACCGATTCAATTGGAGGCATTAAGTTGTGAAATCCTTGCGGTTAATGAACAAGAGAAACATCGGCTACATGTCGAAAGTGACTATGCATTTAGTGGCATGCAAACGACACAATGGGGACCGGATGAAGAATATCTGACACAAGTTGATTATCGCTATCAGATGCCACTGTTGATGACAAGCCACTACCCACTCGGTCCTGGAGTAGTTCTTCAACCGGGAGAGACGTTCACAAGTTTCCGCACCTTTGAGATTTTGCATGACAGTGATGATCGTGAACGAAAAGGTCTTGCGCGCCGCAAGATGTTTCGCACGGTTGCACCACAGGTCACGGAGAATCCTATCCTTATGCACGTGCGGAGTGCTGAGCCAGACGCGGTCCGATTAGCGATTGATCAGTGTGCTGAAGTCGGTTTTGAAATGGTGATTATGACCTTTGGCAGCGGATACAATATAGAAAGTGAAAACCCGGAATACATCGCTACAATGAAGGAATTGGCAGATTATGCACATAGCAAAGGTATTGAACTCGGTGGTTATACGTTGATGTGTGCATCGCGTGGCGTGGGTGAGGAATTCAACTGTATTGACCCAGAAACTGGAGAACCCGGCAGTAGGTTTGGGCAGAGTGCTTGTCTTGCGAGCAGCTGGGGAGATGGCTACGTCAAACGGGTGCTGAATTTTATGGATGCCACGGGTATGGACATCATTGAGACAGATGGTCCCTATCACGGCGATGTCTGTGCCTCAACAAAGCACGCACACCATAACGGCTTGGAAGATTCGCAGTTGCGACAGTGGGAAGCATGCGTAAACTTTTATCATGAATGCCGAAAACGCGGTATCTATATCAATTCACCAGATAATTATTACCTCAACGGTTCAAACAAATGCGGTATGGGTTACCGTGAAACGAATTTCAGTTTACCTCGCGAGCGGCAAATCCTAATTGCACGCCAGAATATCTACGATGGCACATACCAAAAGACACCGAGTATGGGTTGGATGTTTGTACCATTAGTGGAGTATCACGGTGGTGGACAAGCCGCAACGTTTGAGCCACTTTGTGAACACATTGATGATTACGAATACCATCTCGCACAGAACTTCGGCAGTGGTGTGATCGCATGCTATCGCGGTCCCCGGCTTTATGATACTGAACAGACAAAAGCAGTCGTTAAAAAATGGGTTGACTTCTTCAAAAAATATCGTACAATATTAGAGTCTGACATAATCCACGTGCGTCGTCCGGATGGACGATCCATTGATTGTATGCTCCATGTCAACCCACAAATCAATCCCTGTGGGTTAGCAATGCTCTATAATCCTAAACACACAGCACAACAGACCACGCTGAAATTACCGATCTATTACACCGGCTTGTCTGAAACTGCAAACATTCGTGAAAAAGAGAGAGAACCTAAACAATACAAAATCGACCGGAATTATAATATTGAGATTCCTATTAAGATGGAGGCAAAGAGCGTAAGCTATCTCGTTATTGAATAAAAAATATGAGTATACTCGTACACAAAAACACAAAAGTCCTTGTTCAAGGAATAACAGGACGTTCAGGACGTTTTCACACAGAACAGTGTGTGGATTACGGCACACAAATTGTTGCCGGTGCCGTTCCCGGTAGAGGCGGAACAGATGTAAACGGTATCCCCGTATTTGATACCGTAGCAGATGCTGTTGCAGAAACAGGCGCAGACACCTCTCTTATTTTCGTTCCCGCGCGTTTCAACGCCGCCGACTCCATCATGGAAGCTGCAGATACTGGCGTACAACTCATCGTCTGTATTTCAGAACATATCCCTGTGCTTGATATGGTAAAGGCAAAAGCATATCTTCAAGGAAAACAGACACGGTTAATCGGACCGAACTGTCCAGGTATCATTACCCCTGGCGAATGTAAAATCGGTGTAATGCCCGCGTTTGCCTACTCTCCCGGTAATGTAGGTATTGTATCAAGAAGCGGAACATTAACCTATGAAGCAGCATATCAACTCAAGCAACTCGGCATAGGACAGTCTACCTGTGTTGGAATTGGCGGTGATCCTGTGATCGGAACAAACTTCGTTGACGCACTTAAACTTTTTGAGGAAGACGATGACACCGATGCGGTTGTTTTAATTGGAGAAATCGGAGGGACTGCAGAGGAAAAAGCTGCACAATTCGTCAAGAACGAAATGACAAAACCTGTTGTGGGATTCGTCGCTGGACAAACTGCACCACCCGGTAAACGGATGGGACATGCCGGCGCAATCATCTCAGGTGGACAAGGCACCGCTTCAGAAAAAATAAAAGCACTAAAGGATGCCGGAATCGCTGTCGCACCAGACCTAACTACCATTGGAGAAACTGTAGCTGAGGTCTTAGCCTAAACAAGTTTTTTCATTATGACAAATAACCCAAACGTAATTCTCATCTTCGCAGACGATCTCGGACGCGGCACGCTAAGCTGCTATGGGCAGCAACATTTTGAAACACCAAACATTGACCGACTCGCAAACGAAGGAATGCGATTCAATCACGCTTACGGTTGTGCATTCTGTGCCCCATCACGAGCCAGTATGCTGACAGGAATCCATGATTGCCATCAAGGAAGATGGACATATACAAAAGCTGGCATCTATAAAAGTATAAGCACTGGTGAAATGAACCCGAATGAAATCTCAGAGTTGATTCATACAACAGGTTTACAAGCAAGTCCGAATGATGTCTTTTTAGCACAAATCGCAGAACAAGCGGGTTATGCAACAGGACAGATAGGAAAACTTGAATGGGGATTTGCCACAACAGCCAAACGCATTTACCGACATGGTTGGCAGTATCACTACGGTTACTATGACCATCAACGTTGCCACGGCTTTTATCCACCCTTCCTTTTTGATAACGGGGAATTGACACACATTCAAGGGAATACCCATGCAGATTGTGGAAAACATCCAAATTCTGAATCTGCCGAGAACATCGAAATTCGCAGGAATCGCCAAGGTAAAGCAGTATATTCACAAGACATTTTCAACGATAAAATTGTTGAGTTTCTACGAGATCACAAGGATAAACCCTTCTTTCTGTATCATCCTTCACAGCTACCCCACGGACCGATTTCCATCCCAGACATCCACCCAATGTGAAACAGTCTACAGAACTTACGACGTATGAGAAAGAATACGCTTCAATGATACTGAAGTTAGATGAAACCGTTGGTATTATCTTGGATGAACTTCAACAACTTGGAATTGACGACAACACAATGATTGTGTTTACATCTGATAACGGACACGAGGTATATTATCGCCAAGAAGGAAGAACAACCGGTAGACAGAACAATTTGAATGGGGAACGATTAGATGATATTACATCAAAGTTCTATTCAGAAACATGTGGTGACGTATTCAACGGTAATGACGGTATGGGAGGTCTGAAGTTTTCAAATTGGGAAGGCGGGACACGAGTGCCCTACCTTGTGCGATTCCCAGGAACCATCACTCCCAACACTGAATCAAACCACATGTTAGCGAATTACGACTTTATGCCGACTCTTGCAGAGCTACTCGGCATAGAAATGCCGCAAGACAAAGACGGTGTGTCATATTTACCGACTTTGTTAGAACAACCTGACGCACAACAGAGTCATGAATGGATTGTATATGCTTCAAGACTTGGTCCCGCCCTTGTAAACTCTGATGGTTGGAAGTTACGGTATATCAACCAGTTGGATAGTTTCCAATTATACCATCTTCTCAGTGATTATCGTGAGGAAAACGATGTATCTTCAGAGCATCCTGATATTGTTTCCCGTCTCAGCCAATGGATGCTGAACGCTTGTGATGGTGATTATCATAACGGCACACCCCAAGCACATTTAGCTGAAATCCCCAACAGAAACTGACACCAACAGAACAAGATAAATCCTGTTAATTTGGTATAAATGTTCATTGTTTGGAATCTCAATAATTGTCAGCATCACAAAAGAAACGGATAATCGGATTATCTTTTTCGAGCTTGTCCTTCAAAAGGTGTACGTAGATCATACCGTCCCTCTTCAAGGACAGGAAGCGTACCATCATTGACCATTAACTCCAACGGTAATTCCTTGGTTTCAAGCGGCATATTTACGACATTCTTTATACGTAGGGATTCATAAATTGCCATCATGATTTCAATGGTATACCGCGCTTGTTCACCTCGACTCCTGTGTGTTGGAATTTTTCCTTCAATCCACTCAATTAGTTCTTGAAACTGATTTTTTGGTTCTGGTGGTGGTTGAATAGTCTGCCAGCCTTTAGCATCATTGTTTTGAAGTAGGACTGTGCCATTTTCACCGTTGCGGATTTGTCCTTCTGTTCCTGCTATAGTTGGCATGGAAACAGCTGGGTCGGGTAAATCACCTTCATAGATAGCGCGCGCCCCGCCTTCAAAGCAGACCAATCCCATACAGAGGTCCTCACAGATTGTTCGGCGTTCCCACCGATCTGTTGTTCGTGAAGTTTGTCCGATCACCCACAGAGTTTCTGGATCTGACAAGATGAAACGCCATCCGTCTATTGCGTGAGTGCCGGTGTTGAGTAGTCCTGCATGGGGCTTTGCACGATGATGAAGTGTTGTCGGATTACCGATTGCCCCCGCTGCGACAAGTCTTCGGATTTCTATATTTACAGGACTATATCTGCGTTGGTGTCCAATAACAAGTTTGACATCGTTCTGTTCGCAAGCATTCAGCATAGCGTCAGCCTGTCCAAGCGATGCCGACATCGGTTTTTCGCCAAGTATACCCTTAACCCCAGCATTTGCCGCAGCAACTGTAGCTGCAGAACGCGGTCCCTGCCATGTTGTGATACTCACGATGTCTAAATCTTCTTTTGCTAACATATCATCAACATCCGTATAGAATGCAGGAATACCAAATTCGTCTGCTAATCGCTTTGCGGATTCTTCATAGATATCCATTGCTGCAACGACTTCAACATTGGGTTGCTTTTGCCAATTCCTGGAATGGGATCTACCCATCCCACCGCAACCAATGATTCCAACACGATAAGATTGATCTGTTGCCATAATCTTGAATTCCTTTGATTCTGGTTGGTAATTTACAGTATTATTTTTACGATAATCCCATTGCTTGAAGGTTTTTGAGACTGATTCCTAAACTCTCAAAGGGATCGCGTTCATAACACGAATCTTGTTCAATGATGTACCATTCTACTTCAGCGTATTCACACGCGTCTAAAATAGCAGGCCAATTTAGGTTGCCTTCACCGACTTCTGCATATCTTTGTGAATTGCCTTTAACGACCATATCCTTGAGATGTACGATATGTGCGCGTCCCTTCAACTTACCTATCCAATCAGCAGGATCGCCTCCGCCATGTTGAATCCAATAGGTATCAATTTCGCTATTGAAATACTTGGGATCGCTTTCCTCATATAAGATTTGTAATCCAGTACGAGCACCAAAACGTTCAAGTTCAAAACTGTGATTATGATAAGAGAAGGTTAATCCACCTTCAGCGAGTCGTGCAGCGACTTCGGAAGCTTCTTTTGCGAACTGGGTATACCCATCTGCAGAACGGTATTCACCGGGAAGTCCACCAATAGCAGCGTGTTTGCAACCCCACAATTGATGTTCATCAATCACTGCTTGTGGTTCATCACGCATGCGTCCGTAACTGGTGTGTGTTGCACAGATTGTAATACCTTCATTGTCAATTATTTTTTTCAACGCCTCAGGTTCAATCGGACCGAGTGCAGAACATTGAACTGCATCGTACCCGAGTTGCTTCACCTTTTTCATTGTCTCAGCAATGTCTGATTCAGTTTTCGTAAATTCTCGAAGCGTATAGAGTTGAGCGGCGAGTTGTGTTGCCATATTTTCTCCTTAAGTCTAAGTTATTCACATTTTGATAGTATATAAACAAAAACAAATGATGTCAATATGAAATTTTATGTCGTGTGTTTAAGCGTTTTTGTTGTTGGAGGGGTTTCTAACCCCGATTTAGATACACAGCAGCAGAAATCAGGGTTAGAACCCCCTCTAACAATGATGCTTTGTGACAATTGAATGCCTCTGTAGGCCTCTGTCATTGAAATTCAATTGTCCAGTTTTTCAAATACATTATGAAGCATTAACGGAAATCTAATGGATATCTATTGTTCCACACCAAAGACAATTTGGAAACTGACATACAGGACGCGCTATAATATATAAACAATACTATAAAAAAAGTAAAATAAACCACAACAAACGTTAAAAATACTTGACACACATTATAATATGTGTTATAATATACTTCACACATAAAACTTCTGATAAAATATTATGACCACATCTATAAAACTGACACATTCTACTCATAAAAGGACAAGAAATTTCAAAATGTTACACTTTTCAAAAAAATATTTTTTTCAATTTACAAGAAATTGCCTGTAAACCCTTGCTAACACTGGGTTTATACCACATTTTAAATGTTTTCAAAAAAACGAAATTTGTTTTCATTTGAAAACATTTTAAGGACGAATCGCCCAATAAAAACGTGAAATAAACACAACTTTCATAGAGGAAATTGACAACATCTTTTACAAGAAAACGTAAATCACTGGTGTTGAAAACACCTCCAACACAACAGTATTATTTGACAATTGAATGTCCTCTGATGACATAATTTTAATTTAACATTTTAGGAAACCAATATTATAACTTCGTAATATTCAGTGATAAATAATACAACATTTGGTTTGGCATGAATGTAAGGAATTTTCATATTGGGTAATGTTTTTAATCCCAAGCACACAAACCGAATCCCAGATACGAAGGATCAGAGCAACGGTAAAATGCACGGATCCGACACTTTTAGGTTAGTTAAACGACTTGTGCTAATTACTATTC
>JAAXHO010000159.1 GCA_012270795.1 Candidatus Poribacteria bacterium | reverse complement strand
TGCCAGAACCCATTTGGGTTTTTTGACACGGATGAACAACAAGTTTGGTGGTTTCACACTCGGTGTTTTCATAAATAAATGTTTAGGTCGTAAGTTGATGGCATTAAAAGATGTTGTTTATGCATAAATAAACAATACAACATGTTGTATATTATGAATAGTAATTAGCACAAGTCGTTATAAAGGAAGAGTATGAATAATAATTTCTTTGAGGAATCTAAAGAATCGTCACAGGTAAAAACAAGAATTGTTGAGAAATATTTTTGGGCTTGGGCAAAAGTCATAATACCTCACGCCAAGGAGTGGGAAAGCAATATTGGTTATGTAGACCTCTTTGCTGGTCCTGGAAGATATGATGATGGATCTAAATCTACGCCAATTCTTGTGCTTGAGAAAGCAATTGAAGAAAAAGATATATCGGATATGCTCATTAGTACTTTTAACGATATTGAACCAGGGTTTGTCCAAAATCTTGAAGATGCTATCAACTCAATTCCAGGAATAGATAGTCTCAAAAACAAACCTACTGTAATTAACAAGGAAGTTGGTGAAGAAGTAGCTCAGATCTTAGAAAGCGTGAAAACGGTTCCAACCCTATTTTTTGTGGACCCGTGGGGTTATAAAGGACTTTCCCTTCAACTTATTAGTCCTGCCGTAAAAAACTGGGGTTGTGATTGTATTTTTTTCTTTAATTATAACCGTATAAATATGGGTATTAATAATGAAAAAGTTGAGGAACACATGAATGCGCTTTTCGGTAGTGAACGAGCGGAAGAACTTCGACATAGTCTTCAGGCTATGAATCCATTGGAACGAGAGTTAACTATAGTTGAAGCAATAAGTCAATCTTTAAAATCAGAAGGTGGTGAGTATGTTCTGCCATTTTGTTTTAAAAAGGGATATGGTGAGCGTCCGAGTCATCATTTAATCTTCGTTTCCAAGCATAAAAGAGGTTATCAAATTATGAAGGATATCATGGCTAAAGAAAGTACGGACTCAGAGCAAGGTGTTCCTTCGTTTGAATATACTTCTGCTACCGAGAAACAACTCCTTTTATTTGGTTATTCACGTCCTCTTGATGATTTAGCTGAAATGTTATTGACAGAATACGCAGGTAGAACAATGACGATGAAGCAGATTTTTGATGATCACAACGTTGGCACACCGTATATTTCAAGGAACTATAAAGAGATTCTTGCCAAACTCGAGACTCAGGGAAAGATCCAAACGGATCCGCCCGTTGATAAACGTCGAAAAAATACTTTTGCCGACACGGTCAAAGCCACTTTTCCATCCAAAGACGAGTAATGTTCCTACCTAAGGAGGGACCTCAAATGGCAACTAAATCCGCAATTGAGTGGACAGAATCAACTTGGAATCCTGTGAGAGGCTGTACCCGAGTTTCTGAAGGATGTCAGTTTTGTTACGCAGAACGAATCGCAGCTCGATTTTCAAAAGAAGGTCTTGCTTATGAAGGACTTGCAAAAATGACAAAAGCAGGACCAAGGTGGTCAAATGAGGTGCGACTTGTTGAAGAATTACTTGATTTACCTTTAAAGTGGAAAAAACATCAGTTGATTTTTGTCAATTCCATGAGTGATTTGTTTCATGAAACCGTTCCTTTAAAATTTATTCAAAGGGTTTTCAAGACAATGAATGAGGCAAATCAACATGATTTCCAAGTACTCACAAAAAGATCAAAACAGTTGGTAAAACTTAACGACAAGATACAATGGCCCGAAAATGTGTGGATGGGTGTCAGTGTTGAAAATCAAGACTATAAATTCCGCATTGATGATTTGCGAGAAACGGATGCACACATCAAATTTTTGTCCCTTGAGCCGCTTATAGGTGAACTCCGAAACCTTGATTTAACGGATATAGATTGGGTTATTGTCGGAGGAGAATCTGGACCTGGGGCGCGACCTATTGAAGAAAAGTGGGTAATTGATATTCGTGACCAATGTGAACAAGCCTCGGTACCTTTCTTTTTCAAACAGTGGGGTGGACGAAATAAAAAGAAAGGTGATAGAATTTTAGAAGGTAAAACTTGGGATGCTTTACCTCTTGCTTATAATAAGATTAGTGTGTGACACTGTTCTTATAAAAACTTCAAAAGTAACATAAACCACCATGCGTATACTCTGTGCAAACGTAGGAAGCACCTCGTTCAAATATCAAATCATAGACATGGAAACAACCGCCTCCCTCGTCAAGGGAGGTATAGACCGTATCGGCAATTCGCCATCTGCCTTCACACACACAGTACCGGGTAAACCACCTCGCGAAGGTGAAATTGTTGCACAATCACACATTGACGCCATAGCACATGCCATGCAACTCATCACCGATCCGGAAGTCGGTTGTCTTACAGACCTGAACCAATTGGACGGTGTCGGGTTCAAAACCATTCTTGCAAAAGGATACTGGCGTTCAGCACAGATCACAGAAGACGTTATCGATGCACTGGAAGCATCCACACCGCTTGCTCCGATGCACAATCCTGCATATATTGCCTCTATCCGTGCTTTTCAGGAACTGCTCCCGAACACACCGCTCGTTGCTGTCTTTGAGACATGGTTTCACCAAACTATTCCGGATTACGCCTACGAATTCGGAGTGCCACGTTTCTGGGTAGAAAAGCACGGCATCCGCAAATATGGATTTCACGGCGCATCCCACCGCTACATATCCGAACGCGTGCCGCAAATGCTCGGTCAGAAAAATGGCGAAGGGCTTCGGATTATCTCCTGCCACCTCGGTGGAAGTTCCTCTATCTGTGCCATCAAAAACGGAAAATCTATTGATACCTCAATGGGTGCTTCCACACAATACGGCATGGTCCAATCTACTCGGTGCGGAAATTTAGATGCTTTTGCCGTTTTGTATCTGATGGACAAAGAAGGTTACTCTACCGACGAGATTAGACGACAACTGATTGAGGAGTCAGGTGTAAAAGGCATCTCTGGTACCAGTGGCGACATGCGTGATGTAGAGGCGGCGATTGATGCTGGAAACGACAATGCCCGTTTAGCATTGGAGACATACACTTACGGTGTGAAGAAGTATATCGGTGCTTATATTGCTGCACTTGGTGGCGTTGATGTCATTGCCTTTGCGGGTGGTATCGGAGAGAAAAGTTCAACGGCACGCGCCCAAATCTGCAAAGGACTTGAATGGTGTGGTATCCATTTAGACTCAGAAAAAAATGAGAATGCTATTGGGGAGGCCAACCTTTCAACCAAAAACAGCCGCGCAAAAATCCTTGTCGTTGCTACGAATGAGGAACTAATTGTATCCCGTGAAACTGCCCGGGTGTTATCCAATTAGTTCTTTAAAGTTGCATTGGTCGTCGCTTGGTTTTTCTACACCAAATACTCTCGTTCCTTGAAAATCCGAACGGCGAGCCACATCGCGCCTGCAGTTAACAAGCAGATTACTAACGCTGCTATCCACACGGCTGGCGGCGTATTCCCTAAAAAATCATCAAGTATGTCACCGCGTAATTTGAAATCCGGAAACAGTGTCATCAAGTAATGTGATAATGAGATACGTTTGATTCCACTCGGCATTGGAGGAATTGATGTGATCTTTTCCCAACCGAACACAAACAATAAACCCCAAAGAACAGGATGTTTAAATCGAACAGACAAAAGCATCGCAAAAGCTCCATAGGCAAGCAATCCCAATGATAGTGAACCAGTATATAGAAAACTTACTGCTAACACCAAGCCACGGTCTTTCAGTTTCGGATGTGTCTGTATAATACCTGTCAAAAGTAGGTGGGAAACAATAATAAAAATGGTGCACCCTACCAAGTATGCAGCGAATTTCGTCAGTAGAATCTGTTGTTTCTTAAGAGGACGCATTTGGAGATAAGTTAAACCTCTACCATCAATTTCATCTGAAACGATAGCTGAACCGTAGAAAACTGCACACAAACTGGTCAAAAATCCATAAAGAAAAAACGTTATGTGCGGAATAAAAGAGTTTACACCCGTTGTACTGTTAACTTTAAACCGAAAAATCAGCGCGATGACCAACGGTAGCAGACTGCCAATCAATATCAGCAGTCCTCTTCGACTCCAGAATAGTTGGCGGAGGGTCAATTTAAATAGGGCAAAATAGGCAGGTTTAACTAACATTCAAGGCACTTTCTAATAGTTGAATTTCTCTATGTAGTATGGTATCATAAAACCACAGATTTTGCCAATCTTTGTTTAGAGATTTTATGTTTTGATACCTATTCTGTGTGGTACTATACCATCAGATGAATAGGTTTTAGTGACAGTTGAATAAGGAGGCACATGCAAAAAATAATTGATACACATCAACATCTGTGGGATACCTCTATTTTAGAATATCCGTGGTTAGAGGGATTTGACCTACTCCAACAGAAATACACACCACAGGATTACCGTGATGCTATCGTGGACATAAACGTCGTCAAATCTGTTCATGTGGAAGGTGATCCTGCCGAGACTCATGTTGTGCGAGAAGTGGAATGACTAACGAACATCGCAAAAACAGATGGGATGATAGGTGCCATTGTCGCCGCAGCACCGCTGGAAAAGCCAAATGTTGAGGTTATTTTGGAACAACTTGCGGCGTTTGATCTCGTCGTGGGTATTCGTCGAATGGCATGGCACCACACGGACAATCAGTTTTACGCTACTCCCGAACTTATGAACGGTGTGAAATTATTGGCGAAATATAACCTCTCTTTTGACCTCTGTGCGAAACACGATCAACTTCCTGCTGCAGTAGAACTGGTGAAAAAGACACCTGAGATCCAACATGCTGTCAACCACTGTGGCGGTCCGAACATAAAAGATGGAGTGTTTGAGCCGTGGGCTACCAACATGCGCGAACTCGCCACCTTTGAAAATGTTTACTGCAAAGTATCAGGTATTGTGACAACTGCCAGTGAAAACTGGACAGCTGAAGAACTAAGACCTTACATCCATCATCTTGTAGAAATCTTCGGCTTTGAGCGACTCATGTTTGGCAGCGATTGGCCTGTCTGCACCTTAGCTGCCAAATACCGTGAGTGGTTAGAAGCACTACTCTCGGCTATTGACGATGCGTCCGATGCAGAAAAAAACCGACTTTTCTACCAAAATGCTTTAGATTTCTACAAGATAAAAAACGCGTAGGATGCATACGCAAAATGCGAAATCTATTGAGGCGTAATTAGAATAGGTTCAACCCCTTGCGACTCCTGAATTTGCTGTTTGAGGCCCGCCGCTTCTGAACGTTGTGCGAATTCCCCAATTGTCACCCGATGCATTGTTGTACCATTTACCGATACAGTGTATATTTGGACCTTCTCATTCGGATATAAGTGTTTTAGATTATCAGCCAACATATCGGCATTACGCCGTTCAGTGAATGACCCAACCATGAGGACTAACTTAGGTTCATCTGCTGTCTCATTTCCGCTGTCGGTTTGTCCACTGCCGAACTGAAGTTGTGCCTGATGAACACTTTGATTTCCAGCAATATCTCTAACACTTAAAGCAAATTTGTAGGTTTTTGATGTTGACTGCGGGATTTTCGTCAAGACGATGTTTTCTGGTGGTGCCCCTTTCCCTTCGCTTTTTTCGACTAATTTATTAGCCGTGTCGTAGATCTCCAGTTTCCAATCAGCAATAGGATTGATATCCCATGTTTTCACTGCGACACTTGCAGCTGATTTTTTAGAGATTTCTAATGTTGCTGGAATTAAATCAACAGTAACTTTTTTGCTGCTTCTGAGATGCGGAGTGCCTTTTTCATCTATGATGTATAGTTGCGCGACATAATCTCCATCAGGTACTAATTTATCGGCATTGCTTTTTCCATCCCAGACAACACCTTCGAGGGGCGAACCGGTTCCAGTTTTTTCCCACACCTGTTCTGTATATGCATCACGGAGTGTCAATTTCCATTCGTCAGTGGCTCTAACCTGAAAGCGGAATGTTGTTGTATCTGCGATACCATCACTGTTTGGTGAAATTGCAGCTTCCGAGAGTTGTAATTCCCCAGTTGATACGACATTTTCAGTATCCGGCACCAGTGTTTTTGGCATCAGAATCGGTGGTGTTATGTCTATATCAGGAACATCCTGGTGTTTAACCTCTGTGACAGAAGGAGTGTCCTCAATATGTGTAACCTCTTTCCTTTTTCCGCCCCACCGCAGCGTCGCCGAAATCCAATGTAAACTTTGATCTAAATCACCGCCTCTAACATGGGCATAATCTAACTGTCCCGCTCCGTTTTGAAAACTAATTCCTTGTGTCCATTGACCTGAACTAAATCTTTCAGAGGCGGTGAGTGCAGTATATCCTACGCGAAGTCCTAAATGTTTGTTGAATAACCAACGTTCTACCCCGAAATGCATCCGCAGTCTTTCTCCCCAACTTGCATCATTTTTTCCACGGATAGCCATATCAGCGGATAATAAAGTTGAACTATCTGGGCGATATGTCAAACCAAAACGTGTTGTTAACGGCATACTTTCATCTAAAGGCTCAATCAACGCACCTTCAGCATCCCGAATTCCATTGCTCAATTCTGACAGATTCATGCCTATCGTGACCGAATCACCCAACTTTTCCAGCGGATAAGTAAATTGCATGCCGATATCCACACTCCAAAGATAATTCGTCCTGATCGGTATATTGTTCTGATAGTACCGTAAGTTTGCACCTGCGGAGGCTTGTTTCCCAAGTGCTATACCGTATCCTAAAAGCACAATCTGAGTAGATTCGTTGTTGTTATTATTCCATCCATTGAACCAAGACGCTATAGAGAGATTTCCGATGTTTTTATTCGTCAAACCGAGGCTGTTTGGACTTGCTGCTAATGAAAATGCTTGATCGGGGCCTGAAGATTCTCCAGTAAACGGAATACCGCCCATGTTCACTTCCAAACCGTTCATGAACCCAAGTGAGGAGGGATTCCAGAGAAACCCGTTATTTGCTGAGGGGCCAGCGGTGAATGCGCTGCCCATGCCGACAGCTCGTGCGCTTGCGCCGACAAAGATATCGCGATTGTCTATGCCTGATGTTCCCTCTGCAACCATTATATTTCCTAACACAATCACTACAACACTGATAAGAACGAGAGTTTTCAATTGCATTTTTTTAACTCCATTTTTTTGCCAATTTTAATGGTAAATTATTCTATAATTTTAACGTCTAAACTATAAACTTGGGTACAACTTGAACAACAACTTAGAATTTTACAATCACGTGTTATTCCCCGATGGCGGATTTTTTGGATTTGCTATAAAATCCACAAAAATAATGCAACCTTTTTAATTTTAAAACTCGTCACTTTAATTAAGTAGTGATACCACTCCGGAGTGCTTTTTATGCAAAATAACGATCCTGAACTGATTCAGCGGACATTGGACGGTGATCAAACGGCATTTACCGAGCTCGTTGAAAAATATCAAAAGGGAATTCACGCACTTGCCTGGCGCAAAATCGGGGATTTTCATATTGCACAAGAAATTACGCAAGATGCTTTTCTCAGAGCTTATCAAAGACTCAGGACTTTGAAAGACCACAGTTTGTTTCCGGGGTGGATATATGTAATTGCGTCTCACCTATGCACCGAATGGCATCGAAAAAAGAAGGTTCCGACCCAATCTTTAGAAACTACCGACGTTGCGGAGATTGATCAAGTGTCACATTCACGATATATGGCAGAGAAACGAGACACTGAAGCGGCTGAAGCCCGGCGCGAAGTCGTCCAAAAACTGCTCAAAAAATTGCCTGAGAGCGAACGCACAGTCATGGCACTCCACTATCTTGGAGAAATGACATGTGAAGCAATTAGCAAGATGCTCGGTGTGTCCTCAAATACGATTAAAAGCCGACTCAGTCGCGCGCGCAACCGTTTAAGGAAAGAGGAAGCGATAATTCGCGAAAACCTTAGCAGTTTTCAACTACCAACACAATTTACAGAAAATATAATAAAGGAGACCTCGCGCATCAATCCTATTGTTCCATCAAGCAGCAAGCCTTTTTTACCGTGGTTAGTTTCTGCTGCCTCTGCTATTTTGGTTCTATTATTAATAGGTATTGGAGTCCAACACCTTGCGATCTCTTTCCAACCGTACGATCTCGATTCCGAATCAATGTTAACGGTTGAAATTGTTGATACGCCTGTTAGTGCTGTCCGAAAAATAAAACCTGATTCGCGTAATCAACTCGGAACCACCGATATTTCCAGTAAAAGTCAAGGCACTGGTGAAAAAGTGGACACATCTCAAAACGTAAATTTTACCAATGTTATTCCAACGATTGAAACAGAGGTGCCACTCTCAACGGAACGGTGGACTCAATTTGACAGCCCTGATCCGGTAAAAATATCTACGCTATTTGCCACGAAAACAAATGACCTTTATGCGGTGACACCAATAGGACTTTATCGATTGACGACTGCAAACAAAGGGTGGCACTTAATCAACAGGAACCTCCCTATCACACACAGAAAGATGCCGATAGCTGAGCAAAATGATATTCTCTATATTGTGACTGACGAGGCAGTCTTCGCTTCAAAAGATAAAGGTGAAACATGGAAATCTCTCGGTCCTCGTCCGAAAGGACGGGCAATGGACTTGATCGTAAAAGATAATGCACAAGGTTCTACTGAAATTTACCTCGCGCTTCTTCAGGGAATATATTACTCTGATGATGCAGGTATCTCTTGGACACCTCTAAAAAAAGGTTTGGCATTCAGAAAAATCTATACGTTAACCTCTCATGAAAATACACTATTTGCTGGTACCGATAGAGGACTTTTCCGCTTCAACCCGGAACCGAATTCGGAAGATGGTCTTGATAGATCGGGTGTGTGGGAAAAGTTACTGGTAGCGGAATCTAAATCTATTCACGCATTTGCAGTGTCTGAACATCGTCTTTATGTTCTTGTAGGAAATCGCAAAATTACGGCTGATATGAATTTTATAGATATTGCGGCGATGGCGAAGACACCTCTAAGTCAACTGTATATATGGAAAGTTTTTAAATCAACAGATCAAGGTAACTCGTGGACAGATATTACACCAAAAAACTATTTTCAAAAAGATGAAATATCTACAACTCTCAAGATTGTTGCTGCAGGAAAAACGGTGGTGTTAATAGGTTCCGAGGATATTTTGCGCTCAACGGATGAGGGGAAAACATGGATGCTCGTTGATAAAGCAGCTCCTTACAAAAGGTTTTCAGGTATGAGTGTTGTTGCTGCTTTGAAAGTCCAAAGCAACGATGAATCCCCTAATCAACAGCACACTACAAGTGCCAAGTCCCAATTTTACATAGGGGATGGCAACGGAATCCGCCGGTCAACCGATGGCGGTGATTCATGGAAACGATTTAATACAGGATTAGGTGGCAAAATACAAAATCTAACTGTCTTTAAGAATAAACTCTACGCAGTAGCGGATGATAAACTTATTACATCAGTTGACGGTGGACGGTCATGGAACGCAATTCCTGTGAATGCTGATGAGACGCATATAACTTTTTTCAACACTAAACACCCGCTCTCCAAGGCAAGAACACAACAAATAGTAAGAATACAACAAATATTAGAAGCAGATGGAATTCTTTACGCAAAGGGACACATTGTTTTTCAACCAGAGTTTTTTCGTTTAGACGAACAAAATGGGACGCTTGTCCCGGTCGAAGGTGTTCCTGACTTTGGTGAAAGGGATCTCATAGCAGAATTTATGAATGCAATTAAGGATGCAAATGAAAATAATGCCAGCAATTTGCAAGGAAAATTCCTCAGCATGGGAACAGATTTCTGGGGGCATTTGCTGTGAGCGGGAACACGTTCTATGTTGAACGCAGACGGAAACTTCTAATATGGAATCCTTCATCTCAAATGAACAACGGCACAGGTTGGTCCGATACCAAGATAGAAGATACTCGCGACATTGCAGACTTAACTTCTCCTAATAGTTTCAAGTTTGGGGTTTCTGGTGACACTGTCTACGTTGGCAAACCTGATGGTATTTTACTTCACTCTGTTGATAGAGGGAGTAATTGGAAAACCGTCCCGCTACCAATATCTGTTGATTCTTTCAAGCAGATACTCATCACTGACGAAGCCGTCTACATTGCTACCGACAAAGGTGCTTTGCATTCAAACGATGGCACGAAATGGAACATTATCAACGATTTTGACGGACAACAGCTGATATTTGACCGTTTTGCTTTGGATGACACAACTTTATATGCTGTGTGTACTTCAAAAAATGTTCAAGGTGGCGTGTATCGATTAACAAGTGCAGATAGCACTTGGGAACGGATAACACCAGAAATTTTGGACGATGCTACTTCTATCACTGTTTCCAATGGCATACTTTATGTCGGTACTGAAAACAGCGGTTTGCAGGTTATTGGGCTTGAAGACTTTCCACAGTAAAGCCACCAAGGACTCGCGAGAGGTGGACGCGTGTAGAGAAAGAATCCACCGAATGAGTTAAAACAAAAAACGTTTTGAGTCTTGCGGGGAGACTTTAAACCTCCGCACTTACATCTAAAGAAGTCAATCGTAACTTTGACAAAGTTAACAAAGCACTTTAGTATAACTAAAGTCTAACGCAAAGAACGTCCCCGTTGTTTTACGGGGATATGAGATATGCCCGATCTTTTTAGTTCATAAACTCTATAGGGCACCTGAAGTTTACCAGATAATATTTTATTTGGAGGACAGATGCAAGGGCATGTCTCTTTTATTGAATAAACGAAGTCTCCAAAACGGAGAACAAATTAACCAAAACCGCCAAATTTTGGCGTAAGAAAAGGAAAATGCAAAATGTACAAAAATTTAAACGTCCTTTATTGTGGCGTACAAAATGTCTTTACGGTAAAACATAAGGCGTTATCCATGTTAGCTATTCTTATCCTTGCAGCGTGTTTCACTATAGGCTGTGAAAGCGGTTCATCATCACGTTTTTCAACAAGGCTGCTTGAAGCTTTTGACGAAGGTTTTCTTGATCTAAACAGAACAGTTACAGTAACACTTGGTGAAAAGGATGGCAGTGGGATTACCGGTACAGCGATTTTTATGGAATATGTAGATTCAGATACAGGATCCTCCGGTTCATATAAGATTCAGAACTTTGATGTTGAGATTCAGAATGCGGTCCCTGGCCGTAAGTACGCAGCATATATCTATACTGGTAATAGTTGCGATGCGCCTGGTAGTATCTGGGATGTTGAAGGATTTAAATCCTATTCTTTTACAACTGATGAACATGGTGTAGGGATCAATAGTTACCTCACTGACCTCACTTTTGACACCAATCCATCAACCGATATACTCGGTAAAGTGGTTGTCATTCACGAACAGGTTGGAACTGGTAGTTTAGCAGATGGCACGCAAGTGAGTTGTGGTGTTATAACACTTTCAGAATAGTCCTTTTTAGTGAAGCACGCAATGTTGTGAATTCGGTTGATTACTCCGTTGCGTGCTCCACTTTCTGATAACTTGTGCGATTTTATGGAAGACAACTTCAATATCAGATTCTTGGAGACAGGAATAAGCAATTCGTATTTCATTTTCACTCAGTGCGATTGTGCCAATTCCGTGTTCCTCAAGAAGCGTTTGACGGACTTCTTCAGCATTTCCTGATTTAAGGGATAGGCATGTGAAGTAACCTGCATGGTTTGGGTAGACTTCCCAGAGGTTTGCATATTTTTTGTCAGTAGCAACCTGTTTTACTTTCAATGCTCGTGCCTTTAGTATCTCATAGTTGTGTTGTTTTTGTTCTGTATACTCTGGTGCGTTCATTGCTTGAAGTATAAGCGTTTGAGAGATTTGCGATGCTCCGGATGTATTTGCGCGGATGAGTCCGCTTACCTTCCCCTCAATTCCTTTCATCACCGTTTCTGCAAGCCCGAATGTCAAAAAACCTACGCGTAAACCCCATGCGTATTCTTCTTTTGTTGCCCCATCAATTTTCACTGCGATGCTATTTGTATGGCAGTTTAAAAACATACCGAAAAGTGATTCTTGCATGACTGTGTCATCGTAGTAGAAGCCAGCATAAGCATCATCTATCATTATGAGAATACGACATCCTGTTTTGGCATGTTTTACAAGTGTATCCCTGATTTGTTGTGCTTCGGCATGTGTGATTGCGTATCCAGTCGGATTGTGGGGAAAATTCAACAGAATCAGCAATTTGTTTCCAGTATGTTTAGAAAGGATATCGCTCAATCCTCTGATATTAAAGCATCTGTCACTGTTAAAGAATGGGTAGGTTTGTAAATTCGCACCTGCTTTGGTTTGAAATATAAGTTTGTAATTTCCCCATATCTTGTCTGGAAGTATAAGCGTGTCACCGACATTGACAAATAGATCTGCGAGTAGACTGAAACCGTGTGTCATTCCGCTTGTCACAATCGGGAGGCTGAGTGTTGCTTCTGTAAGAAGTGGATTTTGTATGCGAATATGATTTTGCCATGCAGTTCGTAATTCCCGGTTGCCGAGTATAGGTGGATAGCTGTATACGGTTTCAGGTGTTAGTTCAGGGACGAATTGATGCGAAACGTTTAGGTGCATTATTTCGTTTTCTGCTAATGCTACAGCGCGTGTTGCATTATAACGAGAAGCTTTTTCTATTGCTTCAGCACTTTGACTTAGGATTCCTTTTGGTAGATAGATATGTTTGCCTAAATCGGAGAGAAGCGCGTAGACTTCTGGAGAAGTGTCGCGGATCTGTTGGTTTAATTCGGCTGCTAATGGGTTTAGTGTATGCATGTCAGTAAGTCCTATTTTTTTGGACAAGCATTTTCGCAATTCACAAGATATTTTACCATAAATATTCTGTTCAACACAATAGCGGTGTTCGTGAAACTCAGAGGTATTCAATTGTCACCCGACATCATTGTTGGAGGGGTTTCTAACCCCGATTTCTGCTGCTTTGTATCTCCAATCGGGGTTAGAAACCTCTCCAACAACAACGAAATCCGAAAATTGAATGCCTCTGTCGCGAAACTGTCCGCTCGTGAAAAATTTTAGTTGTTTTTTTGGGGTTTTTGCATTTTTTTTACAAGTGTTCTCGAGCTTGTCTTGGTATGGGTTTATGGGAGTTTTACGAATTTGCGAAATTTAAAAAAACAACTAAATGGCTTTTTCATCGTTTTTTGTTGTTAATTTTTGTTGTTGATTTGGACTTGTCAGTTGCTTTTGAATTTGGGTGTGTAATTGGTTTTCTACGGGTGTGCCAGATATTGCTTCAAGTAGGATTTTTGGGATGTTTTTTTGGAAAACAGCTTGATGGTGAATTTCTACTTCTGTTGTACGTGTGAGTATATTTATTGCAGCGATGGTTTGTAATTTGCATCTGTGGAGTCTCTCTATGTCAATGGCTTCCTTTGCACTATTTAAGTGGGTGTTGAGTGCTGTGTAGTGTTCGTATAGTGAAGCGATTTGTTCTTTTGTGTTTGAGAAGGGCATGTCCTCAATTGCCTCTAAGTATTCTTGTCTTTCTTTTTTCCAGTATTCCCCGAATTTTTTGTGTGGCCATCGTGGGTCTGTCGGTTTTAGGTAGCTGATTCGTTGTAGTAAGAATTTTTTTATATTGTCGTATCCGCAGACGTTTGCGAATTTGAAGACGTGAAAGGGGGTATCGTATCTTAGATCTTCGTCGTATAAAATCTGGTCTATGGCTTGAGTGGTTGTGAGTCCGCGTGCGTGATAGGATATGACAATTTTTCTGAAATTGTCTGTAAGACATTTTGAGAGACTTCCTGTTGCGGAGAGTATGTGAAATGTTTGATTTGCGTTGGTTTCGTCGTCATTGGTATCTCTGTTTTCTATACATTGGAGTGTGGCTTCCCAGAGTTGTTGTCCGTATTTGAATGCGCCTTTATTGATTTCCCAATTGTGGTTTCGTGCGTGAACTTTGCTAATGTGTTCTTTGATTTGTCCGTCGGTCATTTTTGTGCTCCTTGTTTGTATAAGGGTAAAAGTTTGGATTTCATATAAGTGTATGAGTAATATTATACCTTATGGGGGTGTGTGTTTGTTGTGTTTTCTGTTTTGCGAACAATAGATATCATGTATAATTTATTGGGATTCTATTGTTGTTTGGAGGATTTTGTGTTTTTTTGTTTTGAATTGCGGGGTTTGATGACATTTGTGATTTCAGGGTTTTCGGAATCGCGGAATGCGCGGAGTAAACGGAATACGCGGAGAAGAGTGGGGCGATAACCCGTCTTTATTAGGATAAAGTTTATTCTTAGCAAAGAAGCATGATGATGCGGTCTTTTCCGCGTCTTCCGCGTTTTCAGTGCATTCCGTGATTCCGTACACACCCCGTGTCTTTCGTGTACTCCGCGCATTCCGAACCCCAAATCCGCGTCCTTCGCGAAATTCGCGATTCTGATATAATTTTAGGTTGACATTTTTGGAAACCAACATTATAATTGGTGACATACAGTAAGATAAAACAACATTCGGTTTGAAATAAATATCAGGGATTTTCGAACTTGGTAAGGTTTTCAATTCCAAGAACACAAACCGAAACTGGAAACGAAGGGTCTGAGCAACGGCAAACGCACAGATCTGATACATTTAGGTTAGTGAAATAGATTCCAAACGCACCCTGAATCTGTTAGCACATTCTGTTAGATTATGCTACAGACAGATCAAACCCATTCTAATAACAGAACTATTTGTTGGAGATTGATGGGAGGGGTAGCACATTCATCCTTGATTGTGCTACAAATACAAGCACAATCAAGGATGAATGTGCTACAGCCAAAGGATATTCGTAGGTTTGGCAAAGCGGAACGACACACAACATTTTACTAAATAACCCTGGTTCCCTGTTAATTAATATTCCTTGCATATACCTGTGATTTAATATTATAATTAAACAATAGAGATTGTTTTAAAATTAGAAATGTTTTTTCATTCCCAAAAATTGTTATGAAATCAGTATTTAAAAGCATTGGCTTAGTTTTTCTCATTATTGTATTTATCGGTGTCTGCTTTTGTGTTTATATTTTACAAGCACCCACTATTCCAGAGGCAGAATCGCCGAAGCTGCAAGTGCATTCGCGTACATCAGGGCGGGGCAGACCAACGGTCAACTCAAAACCGAGGTTTTATACCAAAAATGTTTATCTATTCAGCATAGACCAAAAGTATATTAGCAACTTGAACTATGGCGTGCTTTCAGGCGAATTATTGTTCAGCGTTGTGTTGGGTATGCGTTCCCGATATGGTGCCGAATTATTAGACGAAGAATTAAAAACCAAGTATAGCTGGCAGCAAATGTTTGCTGATGCGGAAGTAAATGTGAGTTTTAGTTCAGGTGCACATAAGTTGGATGTGTTAATAAGTGGTCAGGATTGGGTTCTTGCTGATAGTACTGGGGCTGCTTATAGGGTTGAGAAGGCTGGTAATAGTCTTGATATCTATCTTCCGGATTTACGGGAGGCATTTAACAATAAACGCATTACACTTTCAACGGATTCAAAATCTACAATTGAAAAGATTGGTAAATCGTGGCTGATTACTGACAACAAAACACAACAGACTTATGAAATTCGAAAAGGCACCAAAAAACTGGATGTATTTCAACAATCTAAGTATCCTGTTGTGATGTCTCTTTTTAGTGTGGATTTAACCTCTATGAGTGCCTTGAAGGAAGGGAACTTTTCTGAAGAAATCAGACAAGGTTTCGCGAAGCTGGAGATACCGTTATCACGGAATGCGAAACTCAGTACAATAGAGGCGGATGTCAGTTGGCAAGTGGTAGACGGCACGCAAAAATACAGCATCCGAAATAAGAATGGTATATTGAAGGTTTTTCTTGATCTTGAAAGCAAATGGATTCTTATCCGTGCGAGTGGGAGTTTGACAGGATGGGTACAGCGAGAACGGGGTACTATTTTCACCCCGCCCCAACATTCTCTCAGTTCACGTCAGCAACTTAAAGAGAAGTTGGTTTCGTTTTTTGATGGGTTGACAGGGAAGTGATAATCCCGTTAGTTTTTTATTAGCAATAATTTTTCCCCAAACATGAAGATACTTTTCCTCTCGCCTACCGTCCCTTATCCCCTCACAGACGGTGGACGTATTCGCGTTTATAACCTCTTGAAACAGATTGCAGAGAAAAACGATGTCTCACTGCTCGCTTTGGAGACACAACCGACAGACGCGGATAGTATCTCACATCTCCAGGAATTAGGTATTGAGGTTCACCTTGTGCCTAATTCGACTAAGTTACCCCGCGTTTCCCTTAGCACACTCCTCTCTGCATTTTTCCAAAGACAACCTATCACCGTTGCCCGTTACAATGTGGGTGCATATAGGCAGAAATTCAAAGAATTGTTGTCATCTGAAACTTATGACGTTGTTCACTATGAGATGTTTCACACTGCACAGTTTCATAAAGAAACCGACCTTCCGAGTGTGCTTTCATTGCAGAATGTTGACTCTGCGATCTGGGAACGCCTACAGGGGGAAACGACGAATCTATTCTACAAGTTCGCGTATTGGACACAGAAACATGCATTTCAACGTTATGAGCGTGTGATAAGCCCGAAATTTGATGCGGTTACATGCACATCTGATATTGATGCTTCGGTTTTTCAGAAATATTGTGCAGATGGTGCTGTGAAGGTCGTACCGAACGGTGTGGATGTTTCGCATTTCTCTCCTGATTTAGCACCTGGAGCCTCCGCGCATCTCATCTATATCGGTAGTATGGATTGGTATCCGAATGAAGATGCAGTTTCGTTCTTTGCTGAGGACGTGTTGCCGTTAATTCAGGGCAGTGTTCCGGATGTCAAGTTCTCCATTGTGGGTGGTAATCCTTCGGCACGGGTACAAAGGTTAGCGGAACGGGCAGGTGTTGTGGTCACAGGACGTGTACCAGAGATCAAACCGTATTTTGCTGAAGCGACAGTTTTTGTTGTGCCTTTACGTATCGGCAGTGGGACGCGCCTAAAAATACTTGAGGCATTGGCAATGGGGAAAGCGGTTGTGTCCACTACTATTGGCGCAGAGGGGTTGGCACTACGAGACCGCGAAGAGATACTTATTGCGGATGAACCGAAAGCGTTTGCTGATTCGGTCATCCGCCTGTTAACAGACACCTCGTTACGTCAAAAAATAGGGCTGCGTGGTCGTGCGCGCGTTGAACAGGATTACGATTGGCGTAACATCGGGAAGCAGCTGCTTGGTGTTTATGAATCAGTGATGCATTAGATTTCTTCACCTGCTGCGGCTTTCTGTTCTAACTCCCCGCGCCATCCGAGGACCATCCCAGATTTGATGTGCCTGATATCGAATCCAACGTAGCGATCTTCAAGGGTATCTCCAAGTTTTTGGGTTGCGTTCCAGCGGTCCCAAGCAGTTTTCATCCATTCGTGGGGTAGTGCTTCTCTTACGGCAGGATCCAGTTGCCATGCGTGTCGGACATCTGTGACTGACGGTTCTCCAGTGAATTCGCCTCCCCATTTTGACCAACCGATTGAGAGTGTGTTGCGTTCGCGTTCAGGTACAGTATGTCCAGTGTGGATTGTTGCGCCGTTTCGTATAAGTGCTTCACCTGCTTTTAGGCGTATTGCGACCTGTCCGGGTAAGGGGGCTGTCCCATTCCAGCTTGGTGTATGAGGTACACCTTGATCTTTCATTGCTTTTGGTAGTAGTACATCGTGTTCATAAGGTGTACGCCATCTGTCATGGCTGCCGGGGATGAGTTCATGGCATTCATCGTCAACGAGTGCTAAGAACATACTTACACCGTTCCGTTTTTCTATGTTCTTAGCGTTCCTTTCTTGGATTTCCTGCCAAATTTTCCTTTCAACCTCTTCAGAGTAAGCTTCAGGGCCATCGCCACGGACTTCGCGTTGTGCAAAGTAGCTTTTCCCTGTCCCCCACCATGTCACGTCTCTGTGCCATCCGAGTTTGTTTTCATGGGTTCGTGGATTTGCCCACAGCAGCATGCCGCTGAATGTTAGGTCTTCCGGTTGAAGTCCGTGACACCAGGATGCGACGAAATCTAAGAATTCAGTTGAACCGTGGAATTCAGCGAAACAGGATTCACCGAAAGCGGGATGAATGATTCCGCGAATTGCCCACGGTTGGTCTTGTCCTGTTCGGTGGACATACCCTTTTGAGCAGTCAATTACATCGTACTTATTTTCCGGTGCACATGCTTCTGTAACACGTCTACCTGCTTCACGTAATTCTGGTATCCATGGATTGCCAACAAAGTCGTTGATGATGACAAAGCCGTGTTCTTTCAAGTGTGCTAAACGTTCTGGTGTTACACCGGGGGCTGTGTGTTCTGGATTGAAATCAGCGAATGTGGTTGCGCGGTAAGTTTCTGTTTTGACTGATTTATTTGTGTCCATAGTTCAACCTTCCTTTCTGTGTGTGCGGGGTTATTTCTGGTAGATTAAGGTGTGGGAATTATGGCATTAAAATGTAAATTTGTCAAAAATTATGGTGTGAATTTCTGAAAACTGTTATCTATTCTTGTGTAATGGTTTTTACTCTATGAAACCGCGCAGGCGATGGCTTCGGATCGGATGGCGGAGTTTACGGAGGGCTTTTGCTTCAATTTGGCGAATACGTTCACGGGTGACATTAAAGACGACACCGACCTCTTCAAGCGTTTTTGGATAACCTGTGGTAATACACAATGCGGAGATTCTTTTGCGTGTTGTTTCAGAAAGGAGCGGGTTCACAGCATCATCTTCAATACCGAAGCGAAGTATAATGACTTCGCGTTCCCGTTCAGACAGGTCTGTCAGTGCTTCTTGGATGCGTTCTTTGAGGATGCTTAGTTCAGCTTCAGTTGCGGGGGATAGGACGGTTGTATCTTCAATAAAATCGCCCAATTGGCTATCATCGTCGTCATCTCCGATAGGTGTTTCTAAGGAAACGGTTTCTGGTATACTCCGCAACACTTCCCGAACTTTATCGGCGGGAATGTTCATATCTTTTGCGATCTCTTCCGGTGTAGGTTTTCGTCCTAATTCTTGGAGTAGCGATCGTTCGGTTCGCCTGAGTTTGTTAATTCTTTCATGCATGTGGACAGGTATTCGGATAGTGCGTCCTTGGTCAGCTATAGCCCGGGTGATACTTTGGCGTATCCACCAAGTTGCATAAGTGCTAAACTTGAACCCGCGTTGATAATCGAACTTGTCGACAGCTCGCATTAACCCAATGTTCCCCTCCGATATCAAATCAATGAATTCCAGTCCTGGAGCTTGGTTACGATATTTCTTCGCGATGCTAACGACTAACCTGAGATTTGCTTTTACGATTGTATGCTTGGCATCTTCTGCATTCGCTTCACCGATACAAATCTGTTTGGTAACTGCTTGGAGTTTGTCCCGTGAGATACCGATAACGTTGATATAATGTTTAATCTCGCGTTGGTAACGGACGATTGTAATATATGCCTCTTTCGCAGCAACATTCTTGAATTTATGTTTTTTGGGATCAAGTCTTCCGTTGAACCATTCATCGGGTATTTTATGTGTCTTTTGAAGACGCAAGATTTCTTGCTCCCTATAACTAATTTCACGTTCAACGTCCTTAACTTGTCCAGAGATTTTACTAATTTCTTCATGGTCAATTTTGAGTTGTCCGAGTAGTTTGACAAAATTTGCGTGATTACCGACAGTGTCAATTTCCACCAATGTCCCGTTGTTTGCGGCCTTCTTCATAGCAGCAAGATATTCTAATTCTAATTTTTCGATGACTTGCATTGCTTTTTCAACTTTGTCACGTAGTTTACGTTCTTTATCTCGGGTTGAGTTGCTGGAAATCACCATATCAATAATATCGGATGCCCGTTTTTTAGCGATGATAATTTTATATAGCAGTTTACGGACTTCTGCGACAGCTAATCTGGTAGTAAAAGTTGCCTCTTGTTCTTGACGTAGTCCCATCTCAATCTGCTGAGCAAGTTCAATTTCTTCATCCTTGTCAAGTAACTGTATTTTTCCCATTTCGCGCAGATATGTCTTTAATATGTCTTCCCGTTCACTGATTTCTCCAGGTGGCAAATCAAGGATATCGTCAAATTCGTTCTGATCTATATTATCTGTTTCATTTATATCAAATGGGCGTGTATTACTGTTACTTAAGTTCACGAGTTAACTCTCCTTTTTGATGTTATCAGCACTTTCGGAAGTGTCCGTTACTTCGTCAGTTTGCTGTGTGTTTTGTTTTTGACCAGTGTGCTTTTTTTGTGCAAAAGCACGTCTTTGATTTGATAGTTCCACAAGTTGTCTAAGGGTTTCAAAATCACCGTCTTCTTCTGCCTGTGTGTTTAATCGAACACGGTGTTCAATATCTCGGACAATATAACATTTCAGTTCTCTTATACAACCAGCGATTCTTGCGCTGGGGTTTGGATTGTTTTTAGTGCGAATCAGTGCGTTGGTAATAATACTTTTTTGTGTGTCGTCTTCACACGTGTTAAGAACATGTTGCATATCAATAGTATCTTCGGTATCACTCACATCCCAAAGGATTTTTGCTATTCCTGCAAGATGCGGATTTGTAATATCTTGGTAATGAAATTGTGTTTTTAATGTTGAAAGATGTTCTGGGAATTGGATTATTGTTTGTATGAGTTGAAATTCGATTTTTTCACGTGCTGACAACTTTCTTGTCGGTGTTGTTCGCTTTGATCCTTGATTAGATACTGAGGTTTCTTTCAAACCTAAATCGCGCAATTCTCTCCAGAGCAGCCCTTCGTCTATTTCTAACTCCTTAACCGTATATTTCACATATTCAGTTCGTTCAAAGCGGTCTTGGATATTCACAAGTATTTCGGCAATATCTTTGATCACTTTCGCTTTGACATCAGGTTGCCGGATGTTGTCTGGTTGTATTGCAGATTGGATCTGAAATTCAACCAGATTTATTGCTTTCTTTACCAGTTCATCAAATGCATCAACACCGTTTTTCTTGACAAAAGAATCTGGATCGTCCCCTTTTGGTATTAAAGCGATACGGACGCGTAGTCCTTCCCCGATGAGTCTATGCAATCCACGTTGTGCAGCTTGGATGCCAGAAGCATCTCCATCAAAAACGATCACAACTTCAGGTGTGTACCGTTTCAGCAGTGTTGCGTGTTCTTCACTGAGAGATGTACCAGACGAAGCAACTACGTTGTCAATCCCGTGTTGATGGAGCATTAGGACATCCATATAACCTTCTACGAGCAGTACATTCTGTTTTCTGGAAATAGATTGTTTTGCTTTGTCAAGATTGAAAAGGATTCTGCTTTTGTTATATAGGATTGTCCCGGGAGAATTCAGGTATTTCGGTTGATGTGCATCAGAAAGGGAGCGTCCGCCAAAACCGACAGGGACACCGCGTTCATTATATATCGGAAATAGAATTCGGTTCCAAAAACGATCTTGTGGACCGTGTTCTTCGTTTTTAATTAAACCTACATCAACTAATTGCTGTATTGACCATCCTTGATGTGTTGCAGTCTTGACTAACTCCTTGCGTTGTGACTTTGCATAACCGAGTTGAAAGCGTTGGACGGTTTGTGAAAGCAGTCCGCGATTTTTGATATATTCTCTGGCGTGCTGGCTATGCTGTCCTGTCCGCAGGAGTTCGTGATAATATTTCACGGCGAACCTATTGAGTTCGCTCAGGTCATTGATTAGTTTTTGGCGTGCAGTGGATTTAGGGTCCCTTGTTGGCAACGGTATATTCGCGCGTTCCGCAAGCCATTCAACTGCTTCTATGAAGGTTTTGCCCTCATGTTTTTGCAAGAAACTGATGACATTTCCACCCGTATTACATCCAAAACAGTTGAATATCTGTTTTTCTGCAGACACAGAAAAAGAGGGTGTTTTTTCTTGATGAAACGGACAGAGTGCTTTGTAGTTCGAACCGACCTGTGTCAAAGGGACACCACATTCGGCTATGACTTCGGCAATATCATTTCTACTTCGAATTTCGTCAATAGTTTCTGTCGGAATATAGTTTTTTGTTGCCATAAGATAACCTCAAATTGAGATGCAAGTTGTAGAATCAATTATTATTATTATTATTATTAACGTCAATCATTGAAGTTATACTTCAATAAATTATAACGTTATTCTTTAAATTTAACAAATGTTACCCCTTCTCCACCTTCAGCATAAGATGCTGAATGATAATCTGCTACATGCGGATTGTCATCTAATATCTTGTGAACCGCACTTCGCATTGCCCCAGAACCTTTCCCATGTGTAATTCGGACAGTTAATAACCCCGCGAGGTATGCGTCATCCAGATATTTATCAGTAAGTCTTATTCCATCTTCGACCAACATTCCGCGCAGCATGATTTCTTCTTTGATTGTATTCGCTTTGTTATGTTGAATATCAAGGACAGACGTTGAAAGTCTACCGGACTCTTTTTTCGGCAGGACAGAATCTATATCGCTATAAGTAAGCTGCATCTGCATATTCCCGACACGGACTTGCAACGGTGCGTTGCTTTGCTCGGTAATAGCAGTGACCTCTGCAAACCGATTGAGTTGTTTTATGTGGACTTTGTCGCCGATATTGACTTTGAGTATATTTTTTTTAGGTGGTTTTTTAGGCGGGTCAGGTTTGAGTTGTTTTTTGGCTGCTTCAATTTTTTCATAAGCGTCTCTGATGCTTATTGTGGTAGCTTGTTCTTGGCGTATATCAGTGACCACATTGTCTACCGTTTTTCGTGCTGTGGCGATTATTTCGTAAGCCTGTTTTTCTGCATGCTGTCGCAGCGTTTTCTCTTCTGCTTCAAAAGTTTCAAGCCGTGCTTTATATTTCTGATGCTCAGTTTCAGCATGGTGAATTTTTTCCTGAAGTATTTCGCGTTCGGTATCCAATTCGGCTTGGGTTTTTTGTAGTTTTATTAGCAGATCGTCTATAGCAACGTTGTTACTCCCTAAATGGGTTTCAGCATCAGTGAGGATCTGTTTTGGGAGACCGAGTTGTTCGGCGATTTTAATTGCATTACTACTTCCCGGTACACCTATCTGTAATCTGTATGTTGGCCGTTGTGTGCTCCAATCAAATTCCATTGAGGCGTTTTCCATGTTGTCTTGTGTATGCGTGTATGCCTTCAATGCTCCGTAATGTGTTGTAACAATGGTTCTGGCTTTTCGCTTGCTTAACCATGTTAGAATTGCAATACCGAGTGCTGTGCCTTCAGCGGGATCAGTACCAGCACCGATTTCATCTAATAAGACAAGTGAGTGTGCTGATTCGGAACACTCAATTGCCTCCAACATTTCGGAAATTTTTGTGATATGTGAGGAAAAAGTACTGAGGCTTTGTTCAATGTTCTGGTCGTCCCCAATATCAGCAAAGATTTGGTTGAAAATAGGCAGTTGGCTCCCTCTTGCTGCGGGAATGTGCAAGCCAGATTGTGCCATGAGACACAACAAACCAAGCGTTTTGAGAACAACCGTTTTTCCGCCGGTGTTTGGTCCTGTGATAACGAGTGTGTTGAAATTCTCTCCGACATGAACATCGGTAGGAATAACTTTTGTAGGTTGAGTTGTGTTTTCAGGTAGTTCGAGTTTCTGTTTTTTGGCTTGCAGATTGGCGTGTGTATGGAATTCAAGCAAAGGATGTCGCGCCTCAACGAGGTTAACCATCCCATCCATATTTATTTTCGGTTCAACAGCATTTAAATCTAAACTGAAACGTACTTTTGCACTTAGAAAGTCAAGTTCCGCGAGCATGTCAAGTACAAGTTCAAGATCGGTAAGGCGTTCACGGAGTTCATCAGACAATTGCAGGAGAATTCTGCGTATTTCGTCCTGTTCTGCTTCAGCAGCCGTGTGGAGTGCGTTGTTCATTTCAACGATTGGCAAAGGTTCCATAAAGTAGGTAGCACCACTGGTAGATTTCCCCTGAACGACACCGCGGAAAAATGCTTTGGCATCTTGTTTGATCGGTATCACGTATCGGTTGTTGCGTGAGGTAATAACCGATTCTTGGATGGATTTTTGATGGTCGGAAGAACGGAGGATTGCTTCTAATTTCTCATGAATATCGTTGCGGATTTTTTGGAGTTTGCGGCGGATAGAACGCAACTCTGCACTTGCACGATCGAGAACAACGCCTTCAGGACTGATACAATAAAATATGGATTCAACAAGTTCATCAAAAACGGGCAGGGAGTCTATAATCTTTAGGAGTCGAGGAAACAGATCACGACTCTGACCTCTGAACTTCTTTTTGATGGCGGACGATAGTTTTGCAACTTTCGCAACGTTTAGCAAATCTTCGGGGACTAATATAGCATGTGATTTAGAGAGTTGGCGTAGGATATTAGTGATGTCTGTTAACCCATCTAAAGGTATTTCACCAAATTTCTGATAAAAGGTTTTTGTTTCGGAACATAACTTCAAGAGATGATAAACTGTATCGGGCGTGTTGAAAGGCACAAGTTTATTAACCCGTGCATCTCCTAATTCAGATGCGGTATACCTTTTTAAGCGTATCTTGAGTTTATCGTATTCTAAGGCTTTTTCTACGCCGGGTAGCATGGGTCTAACCTATGTGATTATGTAGCAATCTTTCGTAGGTCGGGTAGAGTTTATGAAACCCATAAGCGTCAATTTAAGAAATGAAACTCTTGTTGAAGGGGTTTCTAACCCCGATTCTTTGCCATTCCACTCTGCTATCGGAGTTAGAAACCCCTCCAACAAGAGGGAAATGGGGTAGAGTAACCCTAAATTGACGCTTATGGGTAGAGTTTATGAAACCCGAACTACAATTAAATCCAGAATTCACGCTAAAATGTTTTTGATGTGTGACAGGTTCAAAACAGAGGTGATAATAAAACTGTGGTAACAGAAAACACACTAAAAATGTTATCTTAATTTACGCTTGACAGTCCCCCATGTTGTTGCTAACTTCCGTTTCGGTTCAACTGGAAGTGGCTCTGCCCGCCACCAAGAAATAGTAAAAATTCCTCCATCAACTTCAAACAATCTTCTTGTCTTTTCTTCTTCAACGTCATACAGATAGAATGCACCCCACCGGGAATAGATAATAGATTGTGAATCATCCGACCAATCTGACCACATGCTGGTACTCTTATCTACATCAAAGAGTGCTGCGATTTGTCTTGTTTCTACATCAATCGTGTATAAGGTGTCAAATTCTCTATTCCACCGTTTGAATAAAATTTTTTGTCCATCGGGAGACCAAACAGGATAGTAGTCTATATTAAATTCAGTGAGTACTTCTACTTCTTTAGTTTCTGTATCTAAGAGATAGAGTTGTTCTAACCCACCTGATCGTTCAAGAGAAAACACAAGCCTTCTACTTTCAGGTCCCCATGAGATTCCATAAAAGAAAAAAGTCCGGCCGAAATGGGGTATTGAAGTAGCTTTTTCCATTTCACCTGTCTTTAGGTCCATAATCCAGATTTGGTTTTCCTGTTGTTGTTGCTCACTTGTATACCCGTTGAAAGCGAGTTTTTTTCCATTGGGAGAAACGGCGAGGAACCGGTAAGTGCCGCCAACCTCTGTCAATCGTGTCTTTTGTCTCGGTTTATTTACATCAATAGAAAAGATGTGGAATTCAGTGTTGACGCGTTGAACAAAGTAGAGTGTATCTTCATGTGGTGCCCATGTTGTGTACAACCCCGTTTGATTCAAAGGTAGGGTCGTATAATCATCATCGTTTTTGAAAGTTGTCATGTAGAGGTTATAAGCTAATCTCCCTTCTCTTTCATTAAATCCTGAGACCGCATAAGCTATCCGCCCGGAAAGTTCCGCTTCAACAGCGATAGGCAGACAGAAAAGAAGGAACATGAGCCCAAAAAGTAGTTTCTTTATATTTCTTATAGCATGAAAATACGCCAAACTTATATCATTCTCCATTCAACACCTCTGGTTCTGTTTCAGTAATTGTAAGCCGATCATAGTTTAGAAGCGCGCGGTCGTATAAATCTCGGTTTAATCCTAACTTATCAAATTCTAAAGCGCGGTTATAACCACCAAGTGCAGCACTTTGATCTCCAGATTTCTCCGAATTTCTGGCATCTCTTATATTACCAATAAAGGTGGTTGCCTGATCTTCAAAGGTGCGGATGCGTTTTCTGACTTCCGCTAACAACCCTCCCGAAATATCTTTTTCTACCTTAAACTGGCGAATTGTATCTGTATACGCAATGAATGCGTCATAGTAAAGTTCTTCCGTTTCCAATTGTTTCGCTGCAGTAAGATCTATAGATTCCTCAATAACGGTGAGCACCTCATTCGCCTCTTTTATCAGTTCAATGCTTTTCTGCTGAAGTCCATTTTGAATTGTTTCCTGGAATTCATCAAGAATGTCCTTATATGTTGTTTTCGCATCTTCTACTGATTTGATTTTTTCATAACAGAGAGCTTGATTATACTTTGCGTTTGCAATTACATATCTGTGTATCTCTGGTGCAAGGTTGGCTGTCTTTGGAAATGCTCGTGCGTCATACGCGGAAATCGCCTTTTCGTAGTTGCCTTCCTGTTCATAACAATTGCCAATTGCTTTCTGTGCATAGAGTGCATAAATCTGATTTTCGGGTTTATGTGTTTTGATAACGTGTTCAAATTGTGCGCGAGCTTCAGCGTACTTCCCCTGATAGTAGAGTGTCTTTGCATAATCAAATCTTGCTTTATCAACTAATGCGGTATTTGCATACTTCTCAGAAAATGCCTTTAGATTTTCTTCTGCATCTTGGAAAGTAGTTTTCTCAGTGTCCGCTTCATCTTCGTTGTCATCTTGATTCTCAGCAGGTGTGGATAAATCTAAGTAATTCTTTTCAGCTTCCTTATATACTTCTGATGCATCAGCGAAGTTAGCGGAAGCTTCCACATGTTTTTTTTCCTTATTTTGTGAATAAGCAATATAAGCAAACACGCCGACAACGACAACTGCCAGCACTATGATGATGGTTCTGACATTGTCCTTCAAAAATTCGTAACATTGCAGAACAAAGTTAATAAATTTATCTTCTTGTATTTCTTCTTTTGTTAATCGTTTATTTTGCGCCATGGTTTCCTCAAGAAATAGTGTTAACATTACAAGCGGGTGACGGGAATTGAACCCGCGACCCTCAGCTTGGGAAGCTGACGCTCTACCGCTGAGCTACACCCGCGCCCTTCCTTATAGAATTATATCATATCTCGTTGAGGTTGTCAAGAATAAGATACAATTTCGCAAAGGTATTCATTTTCATAAAATCAAACGCGACTTCATAAAACAAAAGGCAGGCAATGCAATCACCCGCCTTCGTTAAATCAATGTGCAATGCTATCTATAGTTTATCAAGTTCACTCAAAACCTGTTCAGCAGTCAATGTATTGTCTGGTGGCGCATCTTCCACGTGTTTGAATGCGATTTTACCAGCACCGTCAAGAATAAAAACACCGCGTGTCGTAATGCCGACCTCATCCAATGCCATACCATACTGTTTCGAAACTTCAAGATTCATATCTGAGAGGAGTGGAAAATCGACACCACCAAGAGACTCACTCCACGCTTTGTGGGCAAAAGTTGAATCTCGATTTATCGCAACTACATCCGCACCTTTTGCACGGATAGCATCTAAATTCTCATTAAAATCTGGCACTTGTTCGGAACAGACAGGTGAAAAATCTAATGGATAAAAAAGTAAGACCAACTTTTTGCCTTTAAAGTCAGACAATGAAACTTCTGTATCTTCCTGATTTGTTGATCCTGTTAATGAAAACTCTGGAGCAGCACTTCCTATTTCTGCCATAAAAAACCTCCTAAAATATAAGGGAAAAATTACAATAAATTGTCTATTAAAATGATACCATATATCTGTTAGAAAACCAAATTAAAACAGAACATTATCATCAGAAGGATGTGTAAAGTTATATGCACTTGTCTGAACCAAGATTATCAGGATATATAGATTTTCAGGATATATCGTATTAGATTTTCTTTCTTAAATCCGCATCAATACATATCAAAACCTTAGTTAAGAAAATCCTTGTAATCTACAAATTCTGAAAATCTTGGTTCAGACAAATTACATTGTAGGCTGGGTTTCGCTTGCTCACTCCAACCTACAAGACTACTGCCATTCAATATCATCAAGTGTTTGTGCGGTTGCCGCCTGCTCTAAAAGCGTTTCAAGACGAGAGCGGCTTCGCATCCTTGAGATTTTACGGGAAATAGTATCGGGAACATTACCGATGCGTATATCGAGTAATTTCAAAAGGAACTCACGTTTTGCTTGTATCTCACCTTGTTGTAAACCTTCAACTTTACCTTGTTGTACAAGAGCTTCTGCACCTGTCATAATGATGTTTTTTACCTACTTTTTTTGAATAACCATCTTGCGCTTTTGTCCGAGAAATGTCCAACTTTCGTATTAAATAAAGTGCGTATTTCTTCTAATTCTGCTATTTTCGTATCTGTTTGCAATGTGTCTCCTATCGTATTGTCTTTGATGTACAAGGATAACGTATTTCGGTAGGGATGTCAATAGTTTCGTTGTGAGTAAGAAGTTTTTGTACTGAAATTTTGCAATAATTCCAAATACACTTTCAAACTTATTGGAAATCCCAATAACCAAAAAACAAAACAGAATTGTTCTCACCAAAAAATAATGTATAATATAACATTGAATGAATAATTCTATTTAATCAACACAAAAAACGAACAAAAATATGTATCGTACAGAAACTTTATATTCCTAATAAAATCTACTTACATATTTCAATAAATTGTGATATGATATTGTCAGTAAGGTTATGAAATATACATAAGAAACCGATTAAAAAATACACTAATTTCATGAGTAAAATATAGTCTACTGGGAACTCAAAATGAAAATCCACAAAAAATCAATCCTAATCTCGATTATAATAGTTTTTGCGTGGACATTGGCGTTTTTTGCAATACGTCATTGGTATATTCATTCAATAAAGATTCCAGCACGAGCAAAAGCACTTAGTCCAATTGCTGAGTTTAACAATGGTGATAGGGTTGACGCAATTGCATTTTCACCGACGAATCCGAATCTTATTGCAGTCGCGGGTATGAAAGACCAAATAAAAATATAGAACATAAACAATACAGAAACACCAGAAAAAATACTGGTCGGTCATATTGGTACAGTAATTTCCACTACTGTTGATTGTCTTGCATATTCACAGTCAGGAGAATGGCTTGCTTGTAAAACTTATGATACATTCAATATGTGGAGTATGCCTTCCGGTAAGTTATTATATACAGAAAATAAACATCCCACTGATATGCGTTGTTTCTCTGCCGCTATTTCTCCCGTCAGTCCTGTTCTTGCAACAGGTTTAGGGGACATAAAATTATGGGATATCAGTATACCCAATGAGATAAAAGGGACGTATGTCTTGCCCCCAAATATAGGACAACAAGCCATGTTGCACGAAGATGTTATGTGGACTGCATATCATCATACGAAACGTGCAATAAAACACCATAATGAAACAATAAATCAGCATTATCAATTTATAGATTTTTCCCATGATGGGAAGTGGATTGCCGCGGTCGGAGATATGTATGACTACAACCGAAAAATTAAAATTGACATGATAAAGGTCTGGGATCTTAGCAGTAAAAAACTATTCAAGGTTATTGAAGTTAATCTACCGGACAACTTTCAACCAAACTATTATTATAGTGATTTCCGAACTATCAAATTTTCACCGGACAACCGCTTTTTTGCTGTTGTAAGTAAGGAGAAATTGACTATTTTGTCACTGCCAGAATGGAACATTTACCGGGAAGTAAACGAACCGGGAATCGTTGATATAGCCTTTTCACCCGATGGAAAGATGTTCGCAACTTCAAGTTATAAAAGAATAAAAATCTGGTTGGAAGAAAGTCAAATACCAATTGATTTACAGAAGAACGACATCTTTTTAGCTGGTGCAAAACACATTATTTTTTCTCCAGATGGGAGTTTACTTGCAGGTGGTGACATGGATGGTTTTGTTCGGATTTGGGATATGAGGAAGATAGAGGAAAATAAATGAAGAATAAAAAAATATTACTCTTACTCGTGGTTTTGGTTATAGCCGGTGTTAGTGTTGTAGTCTTCTTCATCTCTCGTCCGCAGGATGAGGATTTGCACCCACAGACATTCGCGCATCTACCAACAAAACCCAAACGCATCGCTGAATTTAATCACAATGCAACGCTTAATTCTGACATAGTTTACCCAGAAGGTTTTTCTTCAAAATACGCGCCACCAATTTATGCTGTCTCATTTTTCCCGATAGATACTTCTCTCGTAGCGAGTATCAATGGAGGCGGGACCATTAATTTGTGGAACACCAACAACACTAAAAAACCAATAAGAACTCTTAAACATCCTGGCGTATTCCCATTCATCGATTTCTCACCCACAGGTGAACTGCTTGCAAGTGCTGGTTCTGGGAAACTCGTATTGTGGGACGTTGCTTCAGGAAACAAAATCAATACGTTTGAAAGCACGCTTGATTTCGCGTTTTTCCCAGATGGGCAACAACTTGCAATAGTTCTAAATGGAGTGAAATTGTTTGATATTCGCAATCCAAAACAGAAAATAGAGGTAGACACATTACCATTTGATGAATCCTATAGAGTCGAAAGTTGGGTATGTGCAGTTGACATTTCACCTGATGGTAAGTTGATTGCCGCTGGATATGCCAACGGTACTGTAAACGTTTGGGATCTTAAGACCAAACACCATGTAAAATCCTTAAAAACACCGCTGATAGAGATGGAATTTCTTAAGTTTTCACCAGACAACAAACTATTAGCATGTGGAGGACCGCAGTTAATATTCAGAGACAACAAACGCTGGAAAGGACACCGACCTTGGAGCTGTATCATGTGGGAATTACCGAGTTGGAAACGGTACGGGGAAGTACAGCGCGGACATCTGGATAACCTTGCGTTTTCGCCAGATGGGAAGATATGTGCCTATGCAAATTTGTGGTCTTCTTTTAAGAACGGTGTTGAGATATGGAACGTTGAAAGCGGGGCACCAATAGCTTCATTACCGATAGAAACACCTATTGTTGCGTTTTCACCAGATGGGAAGATGCTCGCTACTGGGAGTGAGGACGGAATTGTCCAGTTGTGGGAACTAACATCTCAACATTTAGAGTTTCCAACAACGGATGCCGATGTCGTACGAATAATTTATTTCCCAGATAAAATATATTTCCTAAATAAAGATAAAAAAACCCGAATAAACATTACAGAAAAAATAGATAAGGCAATAAGAAAAGCACAAGACTATTACGCTAATGAAATGGAACGCCACGGATTTGGCAGAAAAACCTTTACGTATGAGACAGATGAAAATGGAAAAGCAAAAATATATCTGGGTACAGACAAACAAGTTGAACATGCTAATTTTTCAAACGGTCTCTGGCTTGCAGTTTCAGACGGATTTTTTGATACTTCTTCCTTGCCAGTTATAGAATTACTCTATACTGACGATAATGAGGTATTTGAGTACACCAGCAATAACAACTATTCTGCACAAGACATCATCCGGCAGCGAAGAATTAAAGGATACACGCATGGACAACTTGTATATGCGTCCTTAAATGACCTTAAGCAGAAACCTCTTACGTACGTTCTTAGAGATGCTTTCGGTATACCTTATCATACTCCTCTTCAGCATAAACCAAACGTTTTAAAACGCCTTTTCTTTGGCAATAGATTGGCAAAACTGTCCAAATGTGAAGCAGAATGGTTAGATAAGAGTCGTTTCTTTAATCCAAACCAACCTTTCTTTGACAAAACCCCAAAGATGGAAATGCGTGTATCCCTTCCAAAAACAAGTGGTCTGCGACACTTCATTTTTGAGGTTGCAGATGAAGATGGCATGCACCAAGCACAACTGTTCATACCGATAAATATGGATAGTCAAAGATGGAGAAAGAAGTTTTACGAATGTCAAGCACTCAACGGGAAAGAGAAAGCAACTATTACATTCCAAATATCTAATCCTGAAATAACAACTGTTGAGCTCCGCATGATTGATATGCATGGAAACATCGCAACACGGGAATTCAGTATTATAGAGGAAACATCAGAAACAGATAAAGACCAATAGAACACACAAGAAAGGAGAACAGATGTCAAAAAGAATCGCAATCTTCCCAGCAAGTTTCGACCCGATCACCCTCGGCCATGTAGACTTGATAGATCGGGTTTGCAAACTTGACGTTTTTGATGAACTTATAATCGTTATCGGTGTGAACCCCGCAAAACAGGAACGGTTCACGATAGAAGAACGTATCCAGATGCTTGAAGCGGTCATCAAACCCTATCCGAAAGCCTCTATTGCTGGGGATGCTGGGTTGATGGTGCATTACGCACAAGCACATGGTGCATGTGCAATCATCCGCGGACTACGCGAAATCTCCGACTTTGAATGGGAATTCAAAATGGCACGCATGAATCAACAGATCGCCCCAGAGATTGATACGCTCTTTATGGTCGCAAATAAACAATATGCCCATATTAGCTCAACACTTGTGATGGAGGTAGTAGAGATGGGACAAGGCAAGTTAAGTGAAGAGAAGTTGTTGGAAATGGTACCACCGGTTGTCGTTGAGTTTATCAAGCAGAAGTTTCATGTGCAGTAAAGGTAGACACGTTTGAACCGCGCCCACAAATTTGTATATTTAGAACCTATTGTCTAAACTGATACTCACATTGAAACCCGGGGAATTCACACCTGACCCGTGTACACGATACCGACGATCCAGCAGATTTTCAAATGCTAATGTCAAACGTGTGTATTCCTGAAGCTTAATACCTGTCCGCACATTGAGCGTCCACCATCCCGGTGTACCCGCATCCACTGCAGCACCGTTGGCATCAAACTCAACTTCCGCAGGATCACGTGTTTTTCCTTGTATGCGCGGGTCTCGAATGTCGCTTCGGTTCAGTCGTCTTTGTTCTGCTGCAGCACGCACAAACAGGGTTACCCAATAATTCGTTTTTATAGGTTCCCACTGAACCCCTACAACACCATTCAGAGGGGGTTCTCTACGAGTCCGTGCTTCCCACGGTTTCTCTGGGTCTGGTTCCATGCTGTTAATCAGCAGTACCTCTCCGCGTAGCAATGCTGCATTTCCATAAACTGACCAAGCAGAATCAATCGGAATAAATCCTGCTAATTCAACCCCTTGAAACTGTGCTTCATCAACGTTGTCAAACACAAGGATATCAATACCTTCGTATTCATTGATGAGGTCTTGATGGAGTTGTGGAATTTCGCCCTCTTTGTATGCCTCTTGCACAGTTCTGCGTGCAACCAAACCGTTGACACGACTATGGAATAACGTTAGTGAACCTCTAAAAAATGAATGTTTTACCTTGAGTCCACCCTCAACAGTCCACGAAGTTTCTGGGTCAAGGTCAGGACTTGGGGCAGTAACACCTTCATTGGTAACTTCCACCGCTGTCGTATCATTCAGCGAGGGTGCGCGGAACGCAGTCGCAACATTGCCAACAAGGTTCAACGACTCAGTCAAACCGACAACGACCCCAGCACTACCTGTCAAGCTGCTGTCGAATTCATTAAATTCCTCAAAATCTTCAGCGCGGATGGAAAGATCAGCGTGGGTCTGATAAAACGTAGCGCGTCCACCGAGTGTCAATTTAACTCTATCGTGTAATGTAATCTCATCTTGTAGGTATAAACTTGCATCCCAGAACTGTGAACCGTTGATAAAACGTCCAAGGTTTTTGTCAACAGTTTCATTCCCTGCTGCATCTGTTCGGACGGTTTGACTCTGCAACGTATCCAAGTAAAACTCACCACCACCGACAATCCGTTGGCGAGTTAGTACTGAACTGACTGCTTGCGCGCTCACACCGATGGTATTGACAGTATCATTTCTGTGTGTACGTGAAGTCGCACCGCGTTTCACCTCGTTGCGTCCCTCTTGTTGACGATGATAGGAGACAGTCATTCGAAATTGGTCAATGCCACTTTCAGGTTCAGTTTGATAATCAACATAGACGAGGTCCCGATTTTGAGGTTCAAAATAGAATTCATTAAACTCCTGTGGAGCAATTTTATCATATCGGGGTGTTTTCGGCTGCCGCCACATCTGGTAGGAGACATTTAATGTGCTTGCGGGGTTGAGTTGATACACTATTTTGGCATTACCATCGTAAGCTTTCCAACTCAATGGACCTTCGCTGTCAATCAACCATCTGTCTGGGATATTCTCTTTTGACAGTTCATGCACCTCGTCGTAATCATAGAGTCTCACACCGCTCGGTATTCCGCTGACGATTTCAAACTTCCGATTGTCGTAATGGAGATCATATCCACGGCCAGCATTGATGTCACCGTAGTAGCGTACACCCCCGCTAACACTAAATCCAAATTGACTGTTACTACCTGTTACCTCTAACCTACCAAGCCGTTCCTGTGTTGCTGTTGTATAGCGAGCAAGGAATCGCGGATGGATCTCCCATCTTTCCTGTAATGGATTGAACGTTATATCCTTCGTAAAGAAGTTGACGACACCTCCCATCGCACCGCTGCCATACAACATAGAACTTGAACCGAGCAGTACTTCAGCACGATCTATTATTTCTGGTGTGATCGTTGCCGTATACTGATTCGGTCCTGATCGGAACGTTGAATTATTAAGACGCACCCAGTCAACTTGTATCACCGTCTGGTAACCGGTTAGACTTCGAAGCATCGGTGAACCTTGTCCAACTGTCGTCTCTTGTGCTATAACACCAACAACATCCCATAGTAAGTTAGAAGCAATATCCGCATTGGATCTTTCAAGCTGCGTTTGATTAAGTATGTGTATAGAATTTGGTGTTCTAAATGTATCTTTTTCTGTCCGTGTGGCAGTCACTGACACCTCTGGCAGTTCTACGACCGCTTCGCCCTCCAGCATCTCAATGTCAGTATAAGCATCCGCGTACACACTCGGTGCCCAACTTATAAATAACCCCAAACTTATTACTAAAAACAGAGAAAGCACTTTACGCATTACAATTCTCCAAACATTTTTCAGGTATCATCTTTTTTCCATCTTCAACTTCCGTGATACTATATGAGCAAATTATATGCCAACAAAATATGCAAAATAATGGTGTTTTTAACACTTTTCCTGTCAAAATTTGGTCAGTCCTGTTCAATTGTTGGACAGTTAGATTTGTGAAACAGAAAAATAATCTCTTGCATTTTGTCAAAGGTCGTGGTAACTTAAAACAAAAAGAATTGAACGAGGAACATCTATGGCAAAACAGAAATTAACATTTGGATTTATCGGGTGTGGTGGTAACTCACGAGGGCATGGGCGTAGTGTCTCTGGCGTTGAAAATATTGAAATAGTTGCACTTGCCGACCCAAGCGAAAACGCTCTCAAAGCATTGAAGGATACCGTCGGTTTAGACGATTCAATCCCTACCTACGCAGACCACAATGAAATGTTGGCTGCTGCAAAGCCGGATGCGGTTGTCATCAGTTCACCACACGGATTGCATTTCGAACACATCATGTCTGCACTTGATGCAGGCTGCCACGTGCATACCGAAAAACCGATGGTCTGCACTGTAGACCATGCCAAACAAGTCAGGGCAAAAGTAGAAGAAACCGGTTTACATCTCATGATCGGCTACCAACGCCACTTGAGTCCCACCTATCAATACTGTCGCAAAGTCGTACAAAGTGGAGAACTTGGGAAAGTGAACTTCGTTGCAGCACATCAATCACAGAATTGGTATCGGAATCAGCAGGGGAAATGGCGACAGGACCCATTCCTCGGTGGCGGTGGACAACTGAACGACTCTGGCAGTCATCTCATAGACATCCTCCTATGGGTATTGGAAGCAAGTCCAGACACTGTCTATGCAATGATAGATAACTTAGACATTGAGGTAGATGTACTCACCGCAATGTCCATCAAATTTGACACGGGAGCATTGTGCAATATCAGTATCGTTGGACACGCACACGGCGGTGTACAAGAGGACTTCTCTATATGGATGGAGGACGGCGCACTATTTCTTCGCGCAGGTCAGCTCTATCGCCAAGGTCAAGGTGGCAAACCGACTCCCGTTGATAATGCCGAGCTGCCCAAAGGTGACAACAAAGATGTTGTCTTCATTGAACTGATTCGTGGTGAACGAACAGAAAATCCTATCGGTGTTGAAAACGGATTGCGTGTTATCCAACTAACCGAAGCAGCATAGCAGTCCGCTGACATCGAAAGACCTGTCAAGGTTGATCTCAGTTGACATACTGATATTATGTGAGGTAGAAAAAAATCTTACTACTTAACTTAATCGATAAGATACAACATGAATCTGAAGAGAAGCTCTATTTGAAAAAGCGAGGCGAAATCCAAACGGATTAAAGTTTTCCGAGTTTGAACGGCTTATGCGAGAATGTGGATGGACCCAACGCCGACAACGAGGTAGTCATCGAATATGGTATTCTCTCAGAGGATACAGATTATCAGTTCAACCGAATAAGTCAATGGCTAAAGGGTATCAAGTAAGGCAATTTTTAACACAATTTTACAAGGAAAATGAAGATGAAGAATAATCATGACGATTTTGATGGTTTTACCATTAAGATATTTCTTGACGAAGACAGTGATTATCTTGCCCATTTTATTGAACTGCCAAATGTCTCCGCTTTCGGACCTACCCCTGCGGAAGCGTTGATTGAATTAAAAACAGCATGGGAGTTGATGAAAGAATGTTATCAAGAGGATAACATTCCTGTTCCAAAAGCACCAGCACGAGAATTAAATGACGCGCCGTTCAATGTCCCTGTTGATCCCCTGCTATATTACCGCTTAACAGATGAAGCTTCAAAAGCAGGAATGAGTCTCTACGCATTTGTGGCACAAAAATTAGCTGGGATAACAAGAACTGACACCCGGTGAATCTGGTTACTATAGGAGAATATAATTGCTTGATGTCCAAAACCTTTGCAAATCCATTGACAAAAAGCCGTTTTTCACAGAACTCACTTTTCAGGTGGCAGCGGGACAATCGCTTATCTTACTCGGAAAAAACGGCACGGGAAAAACACTTCTGCTAAACACCTTGGCAACCTTGGTTGAACCGACATCAGGCACTGTGCATATTGGCGGAATAGATGCATTTTCCAACTTGAAACAGGTGCGACCCCAAATCGGCTATATACCGGTTGACTTTGAGGGTTACCCAGAATTATCTGCTGTTGACTATCTCAATTTTTTCGCGGCTGCATACAGATTAGAGAAACAGGAACGCACCGCTGCAATTGATGCTACGCTTGAATTAATGGACATTCAACATCTAAGGAACATCAGAATTGGTTCATTGTCAACAGGGGAACGTCAACGTCTCCTGTTTGCAAAAACCTTTCTGCACGAACCGCAGTTGTGGTTGCTTGATGAACCACTAACGGTTCTTGATCCACTCGGGCAAATTGAGATGATAGAACTATTGGGTGAACTTCAGACAATGGGAAAAACACTTGTCATTGCCACCAATCGTATTGAAGATGTTCATAAACTTTGTGATTTAGAATCAAGCAGCTCGCAAAAAGATAATCTTATAGGAATTCTCAAAGATGGACAGTTCGCTGTTTTGAATACTTTTACACAGTTACAGAAAATTATTAAAGATACAAATAATTCAGAGGAACTTCAATCAAACTGGCTTATTGAACACTATATGGAGGTTACAAAAACGTAATGTCAGAAATCGGCAATTTCTTTCAAGAGAACGGCTACTATTTCGCAAAGGGTGTCTATTCCCCCGAAGAGGTCAAACTCATGGAACACGATTTTGATCGTGCCGTAGACCAGTTGGTAAAAAGCGATGAGAACATCAATGCACGTTGGGGCGGTAGGTTGATGGATGCCCTTGATGGTGGAGAATCTATTGTTATCCATACACACAATATTCAAAGTTTTTCGGGTGTGTGGATGAAGGCATTTCAGCAAGAGAGATTCCTTGATGTCGCAGAAGCGATCCTTGGTCCAGATATTATGCTCCATCATTCAAAACTTTTCTGCAAACCGCCAGAGAAAGGCTCTCCATTCCCGATGCATCAGGATTGGCAGTATTTCCCCTCAGTCAAAGATACGATGATCGCTGCCATCATATATGTATCAGATGCCACAGATGAGATGGGATGTGTTCGGGTATATCCAGGTTCTCACAAGGAACTTGGACGTACCGATGGTATGATGGGCGGCGGACAGAATGAGGAAATCACGAAACGATACCCGATTGAAGATGCTACCGTATTAGAGGCGGAACCGGGAGATGTGCTTTTCTTTAGTTACTTCACACTGCACGGGTCAATGCCGAACCGTTCAAATGAAACGCGCAAGAGTGTATTTGTCCAAATGCACGCAGGTGACGATCAGATCGAGGGAGAAAATCGGCACACCAACGTGCAATTAGTACTTCGGGGTTGGAATCATTTCGCTACCCGATCTTCTGTCGGCAGAATTAGATGATATTCAATACGACAATTCACGATAGTTCGCGTATTGTTGTTGCGGATAAATGTGGTATAAACAACATAAAAAGTGTTATAATTTCTTGAATAGGTGATTGACCTTTCATAGTCATTATTTGGCTTTTTCGTTTTAGATCATCTGACCAATTTGTTCAATCATTTTGACGAAGGTATTGATACTGCTGGAACAGTTTTTTATACCATTTCTAAAAAATAAGATGCCATTTGTCAAAATGTTCTGGTAGGAGCGACCTCCCGGTCGCGACCGGGAGGTCGCTCCTACCGAAGAGAGGTACCCCAACCAGCAATAANNAATATTAATTTGAATTGGTATTACATGTTTGCAGGTGTCTTAACAGCGGAGTTTAAAATGAAAAATCAAGCAATTCTCAGCAAGGAATCAATTAAGCAGAGTCTTGTGGACAATCGAAAAACCTTGCGAAAATACGGAGTCAAACGAATCGGCTTGTTTGGATCCTACGTACGCGGGACTGCATCCACCGAAAGCGATATTGATTTCATTGTTGAACTCGAAAGACTGACCTTTCGCGACTACATGGGATTAGCTCTTTTTCTTGAAGAACTATTTAAGAAGGACATTGACCTAATGACGACTACCTCCCTCAAACCGCGTCTAAAACCTTATATCGAAAAAGAGATAGAGTATGTCACGAACCTATAGTTTTTATCTTATTCAGTCAAGTTAACTCAAGTTGCCACCTATGT
>JAAXHO010000072.1 GCA_012270795.1 Candidatus Poribacteria bacterium | reverse complement strand
GGTACGGTTTTGTTAATTCGTTATGCGTCCAGTTTTCATAAAGCTTCATGGGAGTTTTTGTAGTGTTTTTTTGGTAAAATTATTGTCGGATTTCGGTACGGTTTTTTTGTTGGTGTTTTTTGTGTTGATTTTTTGTTTTGTATAACGTTCTTGTTGTGTGCTTATTTTTGTATAAATTATAAGTGATTTTTAATGCATTTTGTAGTTTTTTGGGTGTCTGTTTATTGGGATTTCCAATATATATCCAATGGGTTTCAGCAGTCGACTATCGGCTGATAGCGCGGATTTAGGTACAGAATCGCGGAAGGCGCGGAGGACACCAAATCAAGAAATCAACGGTATGAATGCTATAGAGCATTCCCCGGGTATGAATGCCATTTAGGCATTCCCCGGAAGACGCGGAGAAGATACCTGCATGAGGGTATACTGTATAGGATTTAATGCCGTTTATTGTGATGTAGAAGTTGAGAACTGATATTTGCCATCTGAATTTACTGAGATTTTTGGTAGGTTGCGGTGTTTTTCAAACCACTGATATCCGATCTGCAGGTTTTCCCAGAATCTAACCAAGTTTGCATCCGTGTCAGACTTTTTTATCAACTGGGACATCGTGAGTTTATCTAATTTTGATGGGAAAATGTGGACAGGAATTTTTGCCTGACCGTTAGACTTTGCATGTACCGCTAACAAGTATACCTCCTTGATATATTCGTCGGTGATTGGAATACATCCAATGGTAGCACATCCGCCATGCAGGAATATATCTCCTCCTAAATTACCTTTTTTACCCAAAATCTGATCAGAACGGTTTGGATAATTGATTCCAAGAGAGAGATAGAAATTGCTTTTAGGATTAAACCTATCAATATAATAAAAGCCTTCCGGTATCTGTAAATCACCTTCTTGTCTTTTTGGACCTAAACTTCCCGATGTGCGGCAGATTGGATAGTCGTAGACTTTTTTGAAGATGTCATCTGATTCCGATAAAGTCCAAACTTCTAAAACTTTTTCTTGTTTGAACACTCGGATAAACAGGTTTTGAGGTGGATATATAAGTCCTTTGTCTTCAAACCGTTTGCGGAGTAAACCGTCCTTTTCTAACATAGCTGTGCGGACACGGGGGTACTTTCGCTGTTTATCTATGAAGGTTTCTGCTTCTTTTGATTCACAAGAGAATAGCATTGTGGAGATGATTAGGATAACAATATATTGATTCATAAGTATCTTTCGCTCATGTAAAAAGTGTGTACTGTTATTTCAATGAACACAGTTGCCGTGCGGGTTTAAATTTTCCATTAGCACTCATTTTTTACATGAGCTGCCAGATTTTATCCCGTCACAGCACCTTCAGATGCGGAAGAGACAGAGTTTGCGTATTTCGCCATGACACCGCGTGTATAGGGAGGTTCGGGAGGAGACCACTTTTCAAGACGTGCTTGTATTTCTGCATCGGTGAGTGTGACATCAAGTCGGCGTGCTTTTGCGTCAATTACGATTTCGTCACCCTCTTGAAGAATAGCGATAGGACCACCCGTTGCTGCTTCAGGGGCAACGTGGCAGATCATAAACCCGTGTGTCGCACCGGAGAATCTACCGTCGGTTAGCAGTGCTACATCTTCACTTAATCCTGCACCGACGATTGCTGCGGTAACGCCTAACATTTCACGCATACCAGGACCGCCGATCGGTCCCTCATAACGGATGACAACGACATCACCGGGTTTAATTTCCCCACCTTTGATTGCAGCGAAAGTGTCTTCTTCGCGTTCAAAGATACGTGCAGGACCGCGATGGATTGTTTTTTTCTGACCTGCCAACTTGATGACACAACCATCTGGTGCAAGATTGCCTCTCAAGATAGCAAATCCACCGGTGGGTTTGAGGGGTTTGTCTACGGGTAAGACAACTTTCTGTCCAACAGTTTCGGTGGCTGCGTTTGCCTCTTCACCGATGGTTTTTCCTGTAACCGTGAGTTCATCGGTATGGATTAACCCTGCTTCTGCCAACCGTTTGGCTAAGAACTGAATTCCGCCTGCTTCGTATAGATCAGTAGCGACAAACTGTCCGCCCGGTTTCAGGTCTGCTAGTACAGGTGTTCGCTGACTAATAGTGTGGAAATCCTCAAGCGTCAACGGGATTTGTGCTTCGTGTGCAATAGCGAGGAGGTGTAGAACACCATTAGTAGAACCGCCTGTCGCTGCAACCGAGGTAATCGCGTTTTCAAGAGATTTGCGTGTGATGATTTGACTCGGTCTTCGGTCTGCAGCGAGCATATCTATAACGAGTTGTCCCGCTTTATATGCCTCGCTGTCTTTTTCTTCTACTGCAGCAGGCACACTACCGCTACCCATGGGTGCAATACCCAACATTTCAACAGCAGTTGCCATCGTATTTGCAGTGAACTGTCCGCCGCACGCACCGTGGCCGGGACAGCCTTTGCTTATCAAATCGTCCAATTCTTCTACTGTGATAGTGCCTTCTGCATGTTGACCGACCGCTTCAAAAACGTCTTGGATAGTGACATCACGTCCTTGGAATTTACCCGGCATAATTGAACCACCGTATAACGTGAGAGATGGAATGTCCAAACGTGCTAATGCCATAACGGTACCGGGAACAGTCTTGTCGCAACCACAAAGTGCGACAACAGCATCAAACATGTTGCCGATGGAGACTAACTCAATTGAGTCGGCTATAACTTCTCTGCTGATAAGCGATGTTTTCATGCCCTCTGTTCCCATTGTGATACCATCGGAGATGCTAACGGTGTTGAATTCAAGGGGTGTTCCGCCTGCATCACGAATTCCCTGTTTGACCTTCGCAGCGAGTCGTCTTAAGTGGAAGTTACAAGGTCCGATTTCGATCCATGTATTTGCAACCCCGATAATCGGTTTATCAAGGTCTTCAGGGGAAAGTCCACCATCACCGAACATAAGCATAGTACGCGCGGCAGCACGGTCCGGTCCATCGGTAATCACAGAACTTCGGGGTTTCAGTTTGTTGGGCATTGTCTTGTTCTCCTACAAGTGTAAATAGCGGTGGTCTGAGACAGAGAAGTGTTTATTTATATAACTTAAGTTGCTACCTATTATTTGTTGGAGGGGTTTTTAACCTCAGATTGATAACAGAAAACAGAAAAACAACGAATGCTGATGCGTTTTGTCATAAATCGGGGTTAGAAACCCCTCCAACAAAAGTATTCTAAAGTAGGTGGCAACTTAGGTTTATATAGATTTAATAATGATGGCTACATTGTAAACTCATAGACGAGATCCGTGTCCTTCGGCGCGTCTTTGAGATGTAGAACAATTGTGCCTGCTTCCTGTTGGTATGCCTCTTGATACATCGTTTTGATAGGCGTTAAATCAAACTGATAACTTTCAGTTGGATATGCTTCACAGTTGTCACCGTTTGCATTGTGTGCAAGGTAAACATGGAGTTGTACAGGAAATGATTCAAGAAATGAATCCGAAGCGACTAATGTGAATTGATGCGCTTCACATCCCCCGCTGTAAGATACACTGACAGTTAACATGTCGTCTGTGATGGTAGCAGAATTCAAGGCAAATTCGTCTGTTCCGAATCTGTCTCCTGCGTCTCCGATAAAAACTTCACCTGTATAAACAATATCAGTTGGATCAACGTCATCAACGGAAACGGATACGGAGGTGCCATCAGGATCAGCCTTCATCTGATTCTGTACCTGCTGACATCCTATTGTGAAAAGAACCAGTAAACCTAAGCATAGTCCGAAAGTGTTTTTTATTTTCATGTTTTTTGCTCCTTTTGTTTTTTTTATTTTTGCTTGCTCTTTTACGAATGCCAACTACTGCATACCCAACCAACTGCTAAATATGCCACCATATTTTGCGATAAGTCCCGCAAACACAACAGAAACCATAGACATTAATTTTATGAGAATGTTAAGTGAAGGACCTGATGTATCTTTGAAGGGGTCACCGACGGTATCACCGACGACGGTTGCTTTGTGTTGTTCTGATCCTTTTCCACCGTATTCTTCTTCGTGTTTACCTTCTTCAATAAACTTTTTCGCATTATCCCAAGCACCGCCAGCGTTTGCCATCATGATCGCTAAAACGAAACCTGTTGCCAAACCACCTGCAAGCAATCCGAGTACGCCACCAACATTAAATAAAAGACCGACAAGGACAGGCACAACGATAGCAATTAGGGAAGGGAAAATCATCTCGCGTTGTGCGCCTACCGTAGAGATACTAACACATCGGGCGTAATCTGGCTTCTCCTCACCTTTCATAATGCCGGGTTTTTCACGAAACTGACGGCGAACCTCTTCCACCATAGCACCAGCTGCGCGTCCGACAGCTTTCATCGTCAAAGCACAGAAATAGAACGCCATGACTGCACCGATAAATAGACCTATCAGGACTTGCGGATTCATCAAGGTGACGTTATAGTAATCCATAAATTGGCTAACAGTTACCTTTAATGTGTCAATAGTTCCTTCACCTGGGATGTCTAACTCTGTTTTCTCTGCTAAGTGGATGAGTCCATAGCGTATTTCTTCAAGATAGGCTGCGAGGAGTGCAAGTGCTGTCAGTGCAGCAGAACCGATAGCAAACCCTTTACCTGTCGCGGCGGTCGTATTTCCGAGCGCGTCTAACTGATCCGTACGTCCGCGTACGCTTTCATCCAGTTTTGCCATTTCAGCATTTCCACCTGCATTATCTGCAATGGGGCCGTAAGCATCAGTAGCAAGGGTAATACCGAGTGTGGCAAGCATACCGACCGCAGCGATACCGACTCCATATAGTCCCATCAGTGGTTCCGTTGTACCACCGGGCAGGTAGTAGCTAATAGCAACTGCAGCGATAATTGTTATAACAGGGATTGCAGTGGATTCCATACCGACAGCAACACCTTCAATAATGACTGTTGCAGGTCCCGTTTGTGCTTGTTTTGCGATGGCACGAGTCGGTTTATACTCATGAGAGGTAAAAATTTCGGTAATTTTGCCGATAACCAACCCAGCGACAAGTCCAGCGACAATCGCACCCCAAATCTGCCATTTGTTATCCAGATTAAGGTAGAGAAGAACAGGGAGTGACAATATGGCGATGCCGATTGCACTGCCGTTGATACCGAGGTTCAAGGAACCCATCAACTGCTTCATTGTCGCGCCTTCTTTTGTTCGCACCAAATAGATCCCCAGAATAGAGAGAATTACACCGATACCTGCAATAATCATTGGAGCAGAGAGGTATTTTAGCTGTAGTGCTATGTTATCATGGTCTTTGGCAGCCACTGCAGCGACACCGAGGGCAGCAGTGGCAAGAATTGAGCCTGCATAAGATTCGTAGAGGTCAGCACCCATGCCAGCAACATCGCCGACGTTGTCGCCAACGTTATCTGCAATGACAGCAGGATTACGGGGATCGTCTTCTGGGATTCCTGCTTCAACTTTTCCGACAAGGTCTGCCCCCACATCAGCTGCTTTTGTATAGATGCCGCCACCGACGCGTGCGAACAGTGCTTGCGTCGAAGCACCCATGCCGAAACTGAGCATAATGACTGTAATCTGTGGTAATGGGTTGACCTCTAAAAATCCGGGCAATACCTTTGGAAAGATGTAATAGAGTATGAGAAACCATCCTGTAATGTCCAACAGAGCGAATCCGACGACGATCAGTCCCATCACAGCACCAGCGCGGAACGAGACTCTTAGCCCCGCATTAAGTCCTTGCATGGCAGCACTTGTTGTGCGTGCTGAGGCGTTGGTCGCGGTTTTCATACCCAGGAAACCGCAAAGCCCTGAGAAAAAACCACCTGTAAGAAATGCAAACGGAACAACTTTATTTTGAGCATCAAGGACAAAAGCCATGAAGATGAAGATAAGACAGAGGACAGCGAAAACAATTCCGACGACTTTATATTGTTGTCTTAGGTACGCCATTGCACCTTCGCGGACAGATTGGGCGATGTCACGCATTGTGGGATTGCCTTCGTCCTGTTTCATCACGGAACGATAGAAGTGGTATGCAAAACCTAAAGCAATCAGTGCACCGATTGGGGCAATCCACCACACTGCCGGCACTGCAGGAGGAGGGTCTGTTTGGGCAAAAGAGACGGTGGCTAAATTCAGAATTGGTAGGCTGACAAGGAGAATCTTCCATTTTAGCCACCGTCTCTTGCATAAGATTTCACGCATTAAAAACCTCTCTTTTATATGTTTATTCGTATTCCAAGTTAAAATGTTTGAGTGCTTCTCCAACAAGATAAAGCGAACCTGTGACACAGATAAGGTCTGTCGGAGATGCAGCTGATAATCCTGTCGTGATTGCTTCTTTAGTATTTGGGCAATTTGTTATTTGTTTGCATATACCTGACCAAGCATCTTGTATTGCTTCTGCGGGCAGGACACGCGGGTTATTGGAAACTTGTGTTGCAATCACGGAATCTGCTATTTTTGAGACAATTTCGCCAATTTCGGTTAAGTCCTTATCCTTCATAATACTAACGATAAAAATCGCTTTCGTGTAACAAAAGTATTCACGAATGGCACGGCATAACGCCTCCATAGAGACAGGAGAATGTGCACCGTCAAGAATAACAACGGGTACGGACATAACCCGCTGGATTCGTCCATGCCACTGAACGTGCTTGAATCCAGCATATACACTGTCCTTGGAAACCTTATATCCTTCCTGTTTCAGACATTCAATCGCAGCGATGGCAGTTGTCCCATTCACATACTGATGATGTCCAAATAGTGGGAGTTTTAGTTGTGAATAACTTTCTGACTCTGTTTCCACATCAAATTGCTGTGCGATAGGTATACCTTTGGAGTTCCGTACGGATTGTGACACAGACACTTCCGGGTCTCGTTCTATGAAATTCTTGACTTGAACGATTGGTGCGTTGCGTTCAACGGCAACCTTTTCAATGACAGCGCGTGCTTCAGCATGTTGCGGTGCAAGCGCGACTGGACATCCCTGTTTTATGATTTCTGCTTTTTCGCCTGCTATTTGAGCGTAAGTTTCTCCTAATATCGTTGTGTGTTCCAAACCAATTTGCGTAATGACAGTCGTTACAGGTGAGACAACATTTGTTGCGTCAAGTCTTCCTCCTAAACCAACTTCAATCACAGCAAAATCGGTTGCTTTGTCTGCGAAATAGGTAAATGCAAGTGCTGTGTATATTTCAAAAAACGAAACACGCCCAAATTCAGAAGCGGAAACGGCTTCTATTGCAGGTTTGAGTTTATCTATGTAGTAAGCAACTTCAGCTTCCGCAATAAGTTCATTATCAATACGACACCTTTCTCGCGGTGTGATGAGGTGTGGGGACGTAAACAACCCCGTTTTATATCCTGCATGTGTTAGCACTGAAGCGATAATCGCTGCTGTTGACCCTTTCCCTTTACTTCCCGCGACATGGATAACTTTTAACCTATCGTGTGGATTTCCAAGCAGGTCTAATAACTGTGAGATACGATTCAGATTGTAGAACCGTGCCTGACGTGCAAAGTCCGGACTTCTTTCGTAGTCAATGAACTGCCCAATATATGTAAGTGCAGATTTGTAGTCCAATTTTGATGTTATCGGTAATGGCACACAAAGTGTTAATTTAGGAATTCATAAATTGGAAATTGCGTGCAGAATTCGTGTACCTTTTCCTTGATTTTCCGTTTTATTGCGGACTTCTGCCTATTTTCAAGCGTCTCAGTGATAAAATCTGCGATGTGAGCCATCTGATCTTCTTTCATACCGCGCGTTGTGACCATCGGTGTGCCAAGACGAATTCCACTTGTCGTCTTCGGTTTCCTTTTATCAAACGGTATGGTGTTTTTATTGACAATAATACCTGCATCCTCAAGGTGATCCGCTGCCTGTCTACCACTTAATTTTTCATATTTGGTTGTTAGATCAATTAACATTAGGTGATTTTCTGTGCCACCACTCACTAACCTGAACCCGTTCTCTATGAGTCTTGCAGCAAGTGCTTTGGCGTTTTTAACGATCTGTTCTTGATATCTTTTAAACTCCGGTTCGCTTGCTTCTTTGAAAGCAACAGCTCTTGCAGCGATTGTATGCAAAAAAGGACCGCCTTGCAAGCCAGGAAATACTGCCCGATCAATCTTCGCTGCATGTTCTTCCTTACACATAACCATTGCCCCACGAGGACCGCGTAAGGTTTTGTGTGTTGTGGTCGTAATCACATCGCTGTGAGGGACTGGGTCAGGATGAACGCCGCCAGCAATAAGTCCCGCGATGTGTGCTATATCCGCAAGCAAATAAGCATCAACAGCGTCTGCAACTTTTCGCCATGCAGCGAAGTCAAAGAGACGCGGATACGCAGTTGCCCCGACAACAATAAGTTTCGGACGATGCTGTGCAGCAAGACCTGCTACTACCTCCATGTCAATGCGTTCTGTTTCCGCATCTACACCATAAGCAACAACGTTGTAATAGCGTCCAGAAAAGTTTACCTTATCGCCATGACTCAAGTGTCCACCGTGGCTAAGGGACATTGCCAAGATGGTATCGCCCGGGTCAAGCAGTGCGTGGTATGCTGCCATGTTTGCTTGTGTGCCCGCATGCGGTTGGACGTTGACATGTTCCGCACCGAAGAGTGCCTTTGCACGTTCAATGGCAAGCGATTCCACGCCATCCATAAACTCGCAACCGTTATAGTAACGTTCCCCGGGATAACCTTCAGCATATTTATTGGCTAAGATACTCCCCTGAATTTCCATTACGGCACGGCTGGCATAGTTTTCCGATGGGATCAACATCAACGAATTTTGCTGACGTGCTAAGTCCTTGGCGGTAATTTCAACAATTTGTGGGTCAACCTCTGCTAATAGTCTATTCATTTCTTTCACCATAAGCACTGGACTTCAGATTTTGTCATGTAAAAATCAAATTGTAACACAGATTTGACACAATTTCAAGAAAAGTTGACACATTAACGCTTACATGTTATATTAGTGGTAACGGATTTTCGTTACTTCAGAAATTCTGGGGATGTATTTTGTGAGTTTGGGTGGAGCGATTCAATTTGGTTTTTTTAGGTTCGGAATGACTATCTTGGATTGTAGGAGGACATCCTGTTTCTCGATTATTGCAATGAAGATTAAATAAATATTTCGATAATTTCTTTAGTCCCGTATGAAGATTAAGTTATTAATTAGGTAATCAAATATTTCCCTTATATGCTAATTTGTAAGGAATAGAACCTATTCTGGGTCGTTACGTCCTCTGTTTTCTGAACCAGGATTTTCAGGATTACCAGATTTTCAGGATTTACCTTATCAAGGACTATTGATACGCGATTAGGTTCTTTTTTGGAATAGGATATGATGAAAAAAATCCTGGTAATCTGATAATCCTGCAAATCCTGGTTCAGACA